>JADGNS010000204.1 GCA_017883355.1 Candidatus Solibacter sp. | reverse complement strand
GGTGGTGGGCAACGTGATCACCGCGCTCACCTCGAACCAGATGATCGCGCCGAGCTACTGGATCGATCCCAAGAACGGCAACGATTACATGTTGACCGTGCAGTATCCGGAAACCCAAGTGCAGACATTGAGCGATCTGCGTGCGATTCCGTTGCGCGGCTCGGCCAGCACCCAGTCGGCGCGCCTGGATGCCATCACGAGCATCCGGCGGGTCAGCGCGCCGACCGAAGTGGACCATTACCAACTTCGCCGCACGATTGATGTCTATGTACGCCCGCTCGAAGAGGACCTGGGAAAGATCGCGACCTCGATCGATGGCGTGATCGCGGGCACAAAGGTGCCTGACGGGCTGAGCGTGACGTTGCGCGGGATGGTGCAGGGCATGCGCGCCTCGTTCACCAGTTTCGCTCTGGGCTTGTGCCTGGCGTTGGTGCTGCTGTACCTGATCCTGGTGGCGCAGTTCCAATCCTTCGTGGACCCGTTCCTGATTCTGATCGCCGTCCCGCCGGGCCTGACCGGGGTGATTCTGACGCTCTGGTTGTCGGATACCACGCTGAACGTGATGTCGCTGATGGGGGTGGTGATGCTAGTGGGAATCGCGGTTTCGAACAGTATTCTGATCGTGGAGTTCACACGCCACCTGCGCAACGAGGGCATGGCGGTCCGCGAAGCAGTCGCCATGGCGTGCCGCGTCCGGTTGCGCCCGGTGTTGATGACGTCGCTCGCAACGATCATCGGATTGCTGCCCATGGCGCTCAAGCTGGGCGCCGGCAGCGAGGCCTATGCGCCGCTTGCGCGTGCCATTCTAGGCGGGCTGAGCGTTTCGGTGGCGCTGACCGTATTCCTCGTCCCGGCGGCGTACGTGCTGGTTTACGGCGAGCGGGGAACTGTCCAGAGGGCTCAGTAATCATGCGTAACTCAATGCGTCTTGTCGCCGCCCTGGCCATCTGCGGCTTGCCTGCGCTGCTCGTCGCTCAACCACCGACTCATCTCACGCTGGCCCAGGCACAACAACTCGCCATCCAGAACAATCCGCAATTCACGGCCGCCCGATACAACGCCGCGGCTGCCTATCAGACGGCGCCCCAATACAAGGCTGCTTACGAGCCGACCGTCTTCGGCAGTTTCACCGGCGTTGGCGCCGACAATGGCAGCCGCCTTGCAGCCGGCGGTCTGAACAACCCTGTAGTGTACAACCGCATCGGGTCCGGTCTCTCGATCGGGCAGATGGTCACTGATTTCGGCCGCACAAGCAACCTGATCGCCATGGCCAAACTGCAGGCCTCCGCGCAGGATCAAGTTACGGAAACAACGCGTGCGCAAATCCTTCTAAATACCAGCCGCTCCTATTTCGCCATACTGCGCGCGCAGGCAGTGCTGAAGGTCGCCACCCAGACCGTGGCTGCCCGCCAAACCGTGTCGGAGCAGATTACGGCTTTGGCGGAGAGCAAGTTGAAATCGAGCCTCGACGTCAGCTTTGCGAACGTCAACCTGGCGGATGCCAGACTGCTTCTGGTTCAGGCAGAGAGCGACCTGAAGGCCGCCGAGGCAGACCTGGCCACTGCCATGGGGCTGCCGAACGAGTCGGGCTTTGTTCTGGACGAGGAGCCGATTCCTGCGCCCATGCCGGACCGGGTGGACGAATTGATCCGTGAGGCGATGCAGAATCGTCCCGAACTGAAGGGCCTCCGTCTCCAGCAGAGTGCAGCCGAGCGGTTCACCAAGGCGGAGCACGCCCTCTACTACCCTTCCATTGGCGTCGTCGGTACCGCCGGTTTCGTACCCACCGGCTACGAGACGATTCCGAGCCGTTACGGCGCGATCGGCATGAATGTTTCGATCCCGATACTCAACGGTGGACTGTTCAAGGCGCGGCAGACGCAAGCCGAGTTGAAGGCTAAGGCCGCCACCGAGAACGTGAACGACCTGCAAAACCGCGTCATTCGGGATGTGCGCGTCGCCTGGCTGAGCGCCACCACGGCATACGATCGCATGGCCTTGACACAGCAGTTGCTGCAACAGGCCAGTTCCGCGCTCGATCTGGCTCAGACTCGCTACGATTACGGGCTGGGTAATATCGTCGAACTGAGCACGGCACAGCTCAACCTTACCGCGGCGCAGATCGCGGATACCAGCGCGCACTACGAGTACCAGACACAGAGGATCCTTGTTGACTACCAGACTGGAATCCTACACTAACGACGTGGTCCAAGGCGCGCCATCGGCGCACGCCCGGGTCCCGACCGCTTCCAGGCGCGTACGGGTGTTCTGGGATGTCACGCTGGGTCTGTGTGCCGCTGCGTACCTGGCGCTGGTTTTGTTCGACGACGTGGAGAGCCCGTTGCTTTCCTTGATGCTCATCATTTTGGTGGCGTATGAACTCATTCAGCCTCATGTACGCAGCCAGTAGCTGGGGAAATCGGAATACGGTCGATTTGTGCTCAATATACTCGATTGCGAGTATGGGCTTCTCTCGGGCATCGGGTTACGTTATAGGAAAGCCTGCCGGGCGGCGTACGAACCCCATCCCCGATCTCACCCCCGGGGTACTCCTCAAGCGCCGCCCTCGGGTATGAGCGGTTATGAATAAGCTTATTTCGGCGGTTCGCGATTGGTTCGGTTCCATCGGGCGAGCGGACAGGCTTCCGTCTCCTGGCGCTCCCGTAGGTCGTGGCCAAGGTCCCGCCATGATTCCGCTTCTCCTCGCATCCGAGCGGGATGATGACTATCGAACGCTCCAAGCGCTCCTTCAGAATACGAAGTGGACCTTGGTACGGCCGTTGTCCTGGGGCGAGGTGTCCAATTTCTGCGACCGCGTGGTCAACCCGGTCGTCCTGGTGGACCGGCACTTTCAGGGCTCAGATTGGCGGTTCACGGTTTCTTCAATTCTCAATAATAAGGAGAGCTGCTGTCTGATCTTACTTTCGGACGTCTCCGACCCGTACCTATGGAACGAATTGGTGCAGCAAGGAGGTTTCGATGTCCTCGCGCGGCCATTCGAGAAGGTCTCGGTACATCGAACGCTGGCGTTTGCCCAAAAGCACTTTGAAGCCGGCTGGCCGCCCTTGCATTCGCCTCAGGAGAATGGAAGGTCGCCCGCCTGAAGGTCTACGTGATGACACCCTTCCGTATTGCGTAGAGAATCATTTCCGCCCCGCTATGGAGATTCAGTTTCTGCATTATGTGACTGCGATGCGTCTCCACCGTGTGCAGGCTCAGGTCGAGGACCGTCGCAGCCTCTTTATTGCTTCTCCCCTCGGCCAGGAGCTGCAACACCTCCCTCTCACGGGTGGTCAACAGATCGTAACTGTCCTCGATCTTCTGCTCGTGCATTTGCCGGACGTAGTCTTCCACCAGCATCTTGCTGATCGCCGGGCTGAAAAAAGCCTTGCCCTCGCTCACTGTCTGGACTGCATTGATCAGATCGTGTTCGGCGGAGTCCTTCAGCAGGTACCCCTTCGCCCCGGACTTCAGCGCTTTCAGAACATAGCCCTCGTCGGAATGCATGCTAAGGAAGACAATGGCCGATTGCGTGCCGCTGCTACATATCTGCCTCGCTGCCTCAATGCCATTCAATACAGGCATTGCCACGTCCATTACGACAACGTCCGGCTGGTGTTGCTCCGCAAGCGCAACCGCTTCGCGGCCATCGGCGGCCTCCGCAACAACACGAAAACCTTCGTGGCTTTCGAGCAACAGGCGAAGGCCTTTCCTTACGATCGTGTGGTCGTCCGCAAGAAGAATTCGGATAGCTCTCATTATTTCAACCTGCGCTCGCCGTAACCGCCTGAGACAAAGGTAGCGCAACCCGGAGCAAGGTGCCCTCGCCACTCGCCGATTCCACGACGAGCCGGCCTCCCAGAGCGCTCACACGCTCTTCCATGCCGATCAGGCCCATCCCCCGTTCCTGTCGTGGATTGAACCCCCTGCCATCGTCTTGTATCGACAACAACAATCGTTCCGGCTCTTGAGTAACCGTGATTCTCACATTTTGGGCGTTCGCGTGTTGAACGATGTTGTGCAGCGCCTCCTGAACAATTCGATAGATGCACGTCTTGTGATCTTCCGTGAGTTCGTCGGAGACCTGCTCGGCGGCCACCTTCACCCATATACCGCTCCGCTTGGATGCTTCGCGGGCTTGCCACTGCAAGGCCGGAACAAGGCCGAGATCGTCGAGCATGGAAGGGCGCAACAGTAGGGCCATGTTGCGGACGGCGCCGATCGACTCTTCGAGCAGCCTCTTGATCTCGTCGGCTTTCTTCGACAGAGCGGATTCCTCCTTGTTGCGAATCAGATTCGTGAGGTTTGCCATCTCGACCAGCACGCCGGTGAGTGCTTGCCCCACTTCATCGTGGAGTTCGCGCGAGATCAGCTTCCGCTCCTCTTCCTGCGCTTCCAGAAGACGGGCGGACAGTTGCTTCAATTCAGCCCGGGCATGGCTCATCTCCTTGTAGTGCTGGGCGCTTGTGCCTTCCAGCTTCAGAATCTTCCGTGTGCTGAAGATCGCCAGCACGAAGCCTAACGCAATCGTCAGGCCGATCGTGATTATCAGGCGGCTTCGGAATTGGCGGAAAGTCCGTTGGACCGCCAGCTTTCCGGAATTCAATTGCGCTTCGTTGAACCGGCCGATCTGGTCGGCAATCGCGAGCATTGCGGTTCGACGGGGGAACACTTCATCGCGCAAAAATGCATATCCCACCCTCTGCCGCTGCTCCGCCGTCCACTCGAAGGTGGGCTCCAGAACGCGCCAATAAGCAGCCAACTCCTGGGTGAGCACCGTGAACGGTTGCGCCTCGCCACTGCTCAGCAGCCGCAAATACTGCTGCAACGCAGCATCCATGTCCTTTCGGGTTTCCACGAGAGTGTAGCGATGGCCCTCGGCTTTTCCGGCCTGTGGCTCCAGCAGGTAGTCCCTGACGTCGGTGCCGGAGAGATACAGGTCGCTTCGAATGCGTTCCAGGACTTGTGTCCGCAATAGAAACTCGTCGCGAATGCGATCGTTCGATGTCTGGATCTGTTGAAGGGCTTGGATCCCGTCAAAGCCGGCGAACGCCATGAGAATCAGCAATCCACCGAATCCGGCGATCAGCACAAGCCTGCTGTCCACCGTTGGTATGAAGCCGACCCGCGCCGCCGCCATCGACCTCATTTTACCGTTTCCAAATGGAATCCAGAAACAGAGTGCCGGTTTGAGCGACACTCATGCTCTCGCTCCGCCAACCACAGACGCCGTTCGACGGTGACCTCGTGCGCAGTCCAGATGGCCGGTCGCAGCCGCTCGAATTCTATTGGCCTCCAGAGCACATCCAATACTCCGCGTTCCCGGGCGCCCGCAATAAACTCGCGGTCCACAAGGTCGGCACAAATTAACGTGGCGACCAGCGGATGCACTTGCGCGGTCATCGCCAGCGCATCCTCCCACGAGCCGCCAAGGAATGTCGTATCCAGGACCAAAACGGTGCCCTGAGTCGCAAGGAGCAGAAAATCGGCCATTTCTACTGTGTCGGCGCGATGCAGGCGGATGCCCCCTTGGCCGAGCATAGACGCGAGAAACAGGACATTATGATCGAAGCAGGAGAGAAAAACGCAGTCCACTCCACCGCATCTCGAGGATATCCCGCTCTCGGCCTCCGCCGACGCCATGATGCTGGAAAGCTGTCTGTCCATGATCGACACGTGTCCTGGGTGTTGCCGTTCCGACTCTCAGGATACGGCCGGAACAGACCTCAAGAACATACACGAAACAGAGTAGTTTTGGGAAATGTGCAGAGTATGCGGCTCGGAGCGTTAAGGTAAAGAAACGTCCCGTGAGACGGCGGAGATTGAATTCGCCCCGGATAATCGGCAAACAAGAGCGGTAGGAGATGCGGCCGGGACCTCAGTGTCCGAATAGCCTCTGACCAGCGGGTCGCGGGGCACATGGGGCAGCCAGCGCATCTGCCCCATGTGCTATGCGCTGCGCAACTCTACTTGCGCCCACGCCGCTGACCGCCGCCCGTGCCGCCGCCGGTGCCGGGCTGGTGGATCGGTCCGGACCCGTCCTGGGGCCCGGACTTTTTTCCGTTACGTTGACCAGCCCTTTGTCCTGGGGCCTGGGTTTGGTTGGGAGTGCCTGTCTGTCCATTACTCGGCGGATTCTGCGCGAGCATTGAGCCCGCCGTCATCAAGAACAGGGCTGAGATTGCCAAATGAGTCTTTTTCATTTCGTCGGTCTCCTTTCTGACCTTGCCACGGAAAAATGCACGCCCCTGGCCACATGCGCATTGGCTGCAAATGCGGGAGTTGGGCGCAGGCGGACGGTGGCCAGCGCGCAAGAGCCGCACTTTGCGGGGTAGTGCCACGCAAATACCGCCGGACTCTGCTACCGGCGGCCGACTCTCTGAGGAGGCGCAAAGTCTGCGCGCCGCCGGCGTCCGATCTGCAGTGGTTGCGCGGGTCAGGACTGCAACCAGAATGTAAGTGATTGCCATGGCGGGCCGCCACGGAAGTTTGGAGATGGCACCCGGGTTGCCCTTTCTGCGCGATGGAAAGCGAGTCACGCCAGATGCCCGAAACCCTGATCAACCTGTCCACACCCAAACGAAAAGCGCGGCATCCGTCCGCCAAAGTGCTGCGCCACGCCGTCATGGCGTTCTTCTTTCTGTTCCTGCTGCATGTAGCATACGATCATCAGGTCCGCGGTGGCGGACCGCGCGGCACACCGTCCGTAGAGGCCTACTGCCCCTTTGGCGGGCTGGAAACGCTCTATCAGTTTGTGATTACGGGCGGGTTCATCCGGCGCGTCGAGCCTTCCGCTCTGGTCCTGCTGGTCGCGCTGGTGCTGCTGACGCTGGTCGCGAGCCGTGGCTTCTGTGGATGGATCTGCCCTTTTGGGTCGTTGCAGGAGTGGCTGGGTCTTCTCGGGCGTAGGGTTTTCAAAAAGAGATTCAACCCCACCGGACCGTTGGATCGTGCGCTACGGTATCTCAAGTACGTGGTGCTCGCCGGGGTGATCGGACTAACGTGGCACACGGGTGCACTGGTGTTCCGGGACTACGACCCATTCCTGGCGTTTTTTCATCTGGGCAAGGGCATTGACGAGCTTAAGTGGGCCTACCTTGTACTGGGGGGCGTACTGGCTGGTTCCTTGTACATCGAGCGGTTCTTCTGCAAGTACACGTGCCCGCTGGGAGCGGCGCTCGGCATGCTCGGCCGCATCGGGCTTACCAAGATTCATCGGGAGCCGGCGGACTGCAAAGGCTGCAATCTCTGCCACTCGAAGTGTCACGCGCACGTAGACTTTCTTTCGCACACGATCATCCAAGACTCCGAGTGCAACCACTGTATGGACTGCGTGGTGGATTGTCCAAGGCCTAACGTACTCTCCGTGCGCGGAGCAAAGTGGTGTTTTTCGCATCCGGTCTATGGGTCGGTTCTCGTGACAGGGCTGGCCGCGGTAATTGGGACGAGCAGCCTTGCCGGAAAATGGCAGACCAAACCATCTATGCTGTCCTTCG
>JADGNS010000002.1 GCA_017883355.1 Candidatus Solibacter sp. | reverse complement strand
AGGCGGCAGAGCTCGATGAACTGATGGGTGCCGTAGCTGTTGTCCTCGGTGTACATGCCCCAGTGGATATTCACGTCCTTGGGCCGTTTGGCCGCCGGGCCGATGCCGTCGCGCCAGTGATAGTCGTCGGCAAAGCAGCCGCCGGGCCAGCGCAGCACGGGGATGAGTCCCTTGAGATAATCCACGGCCTGCTTCCGGTGGCCGTTAATATTGGGGATTTTCGAGTTCTTGCCAACCCAGAGGCCGCCGTAGACGCAGCTTCCCAGGTGCTCGGCGAAGTGCCCGTGGAGTTCGGGCCGGACCGTTCCCGTCTCCTTGGCGAGATCGATGTGGACTGGCGAATCGGTAGCGGGCGACGACAGGCCCCTGCGAGTGGTCAGGATGGCGGCGGTGGTAGCGCCGGCTCCGAGAACGAATCCGCGGCGAGAGATGGGCTGGCTCATGACTAGGAATTACGGTACACCGCGGCACGCTGGCATGCAAGCGCTACCACTTGCCATCCGGCGCCGGATGTCGCAGAGTCGAATTATGACCAAAGCGGCGGTGTTCTGTCTGGCGGCCGGCCTGGCCTCGGCGCAAACCCTCAGCCTCACCGTGAACACTGGCACCGTGCTCCATGGAATCGATCCGAAGATCTACGGTCAATTCCTGGAGCACATCTACCATTCCGTCAACGGCGGCATTTGGGGCGAAGTGGTGTGGAACCGCAGTTTCGAAGAGACGCTGACGCAGGCCGCGTGGAAGGTCAACGGCGAGGTGCTGGAGGCCGCCGGTGAAAACGCGGAGTCGCGTTTTCGTTTCGGCGCCGAAACATGGCGCGACTACGATCTGACCGTGGACGTGAGCCGGCCGGCGGGCAACGGGGTCGTCGCCGTCGCCGTGCGCAGCACTCGGAGCGCAAACTACACCCTGTCGCTGGGCGGAGCGGGTGGCATCGAACTGACGCGGACGACGGAGAATCCGCGGACGCGGCGGCCGGAAACCATCGTGCTGCAGAACGCGGCGGGGCGGATGGAGAACGGGCGCTGGTACAGTGTGCGCATCAAGATCGAAGGGACGCGCCTTCAAGTGTGGTTGGCCACCAGGATGCTGTTTGATCTATCCGCCACGGGGGGCCCCGCTAACGGGCAGGCATTCGTGGGCGTGCGCTCTGGCGCAGCAAATTTCGCCCACCTTGGCGTGAAGGGCGGAGATGGTACAACGCTGTTTGCGGGCGTGCCCACTCCAACGCGCCATTGGTACGCCGCCGGTACGGGCGAAACCTCGCTGGATACGGATCTTCCGCTGAACAGCAAGCAGAGCCTGCGGATGGTCTCGCACGCCGCCGATTCGGGCGTCGAGCAGTCCGGTTACGCGGTGCGCGCGGGAGACGCGTTGCGCGGATCGCTGTGGCTCGCCGGGACCGGCCCGGGCCTGGTGGTGCGTCTGTTGGACGGCAACAAGGTATTGGCCGAGCAGGCCGTGGGCGCTCCGGGCCCGGAGTGGAAGGAGTTTCCCCTGCTGCTCAACCCGAGCGGTAATTCGGGCAACGCCACGTTGCGCATTCTGGCGCGCGCAGATTCCGTAGTGAAGCTGGACCAGGTCAGCCTGATGCCGGACTCGTACCGCGCTGGCGGCGGGTTTCGTCCCGACCTCACGGAGGCGGTGGCCGCTCTGCGCCCGCCTATCATTCGCTGGCCGGGCGGCAGTTTCGTGGGCAACTATCGATGGAAGGACGGCATCGGGCCGCAGTCGAAGCGCGTGGGCAAGAACGGCTGGGACGAGTGGGATCCGCTCTCCTTCGGCATCGACGAATTCCTGGCGTTCGCGCGCAAGGTGGGCGCGGAACCGGTGATCGTGATCTGGGTAGGCCCGCGCAACAAGGTGGACCGCACGGCGTACCTCCAGGACGCGGTGGATCTGGTCGCGTACTGCAATGGCCCGCGCGACAGCGCGTGGGGCAAGATCCGGGCGCAGAACGGGCATCCCGAACCGTACCGCGTCAAGTATTGGGAGATCGATAACGAGATCTGGGGCATGCCCGCCGCGGACTATGTCGAGGTGCTCGGGCAGTTCGTCCCCGCCATGAAGAAGGTGGATCCGGCGATCCGCACCATCGCCTGCGGCAGCGGACAGCTTGGCACGCGATGGCCGGAAGGCGATCTCGCGGTGGTCCGCGACGCGGCGCAGCTCGTGGACTATTTGAGCATTCACCACTACGAGAACGCCGACCGGTTCGCCGAGGGGCCGGCGGCGGCCGCGAAGTTCTGGAAATCCCTCGAAGAAGAGATCGCCAAATCGAAGAATCCGAAACTCAAGTTCTTCGTGTCGGAGTGGAACGCGCAGAGCACCGATTGGCGCACCGGGCTCTACGCCGGAGGCATTCTCAACGCGATGGAGCGCGACGCGGCGGTCGGCATGGCGACTCCGGCGCTGTGGCTGCGCCACGTGACGGCGCCCTCGTGGGACAACGCGTTGATCAATTTCGACCAGCGTACGTGGTTCCCGGCGCCGAACTACGTGGTGATGAAGCTGTATCGCGATCACTTCGCGCCGGACTTGCTGGAGATCACCGGCAACCCTGGCGACCTCAGCGCCACTGCTACACGCACCGCGGATGGGGAGAGGATCTACCTCAAGCTGGTCAACCCCAGGGACCAGGAGGTTTCGGTAGAGGTCGCCTTGCGGGGTGATTTCCCGTTGCTATGGGCAAGCATGCAGTTGGTGGCTCCGGATAGTCTCACCGCGCGCAACACGCTGGAGCGGCCCGCCGCGGTGCAAGCGGTGGAGGGCAAAGTCGAGCGCACCGGCATGACGGCACGCTTCCGTATGCCCCGCTGGAGCGTTGGGGTGGTGACGCTCTCGCGCTAACGCCATGGCGACACTTACACGCTGGCTGCTGATCGCGTTCTGGTGTTGTTGGCTACCCGCCGCCGAGACCGTACAGCATCCGTTTCAAGGCGTCACCTATATCGAGCGCGTGGAGACGGCGCCGCGCGCGCTGCGCATGCACGTGGTGAAGATCGATCTGGCGGCGCCGGGGATCGCCTTCAAACTTTCCCCGCCGGGCGGCAAACTGGAGACCGTGCGCCAGACCACGCTGGAGTTCCTGCTGCAGGAGCACGCGCAGATCGCGATCAACGCGCACTACTTCCTGCCCTGGCCTTCATCGAGCCCCGAAGCCTCGCTGGTCGGCTTCGCGGCCTCCAACGGCACGGTCTACTCCGCGTTCGAAATACCCCAGCAGAGCTACGCGTTGACGCCGTACGCGCCGGCGCTGAATATCGACGCGGAGAATCACGCGAGCATTGTGCATCGCGATCCGGCAAACGCCAGCGGCACTCACGTTCTAGAGCGGGTGAAGGTGTGGAATGCGGTGTCGGGCTCGGCGCAGATCGTCACGGACGGAGTGAAGACGATTCCCGCATACGCACCGGAGGGCGTATTGCAGCCCGGCGGGCCGAACGCGTATTCCAATTTGAAATCGTGGTACGCGCAGACGAACGCGCGCTCGGCGATCGGGATTTCCAAGGATGGGACGACTTTGGTGCTGTTTACCGTGGACGCCCGCGGCGGCAGCGCCGGGATGGCGGTGGGCGAAGTGGCGGCCGTCCTGATCCAGGACTACGGCGTGTACCAGGCGCTGAATTTGGATGGCGGCGGATCGACCACACTGGCGATCGATGGCGCAATCGTGAACGTGTCTTCCGACAATCCGAAAGGACGGTCGGTGGGTAGCAGTCTGGCGGTATTCGCCAGGCGCTGAGTGGCATAAGGCTCCGCCTTGTGCATCCGAGCGAAGCTCGGACTCACTGCCGCTCACACCACCAGCATCTTTTCGATCGTCGTGATGTCTACTAACCCGCAGGCGCCATACAGCACCGGGAGGAATACTTCGGGCTTGTGGGCGCGTCGCAGGGCCGCCACCTTTCTGGTGCCGGCGCGGTAGGCGGGGAGATACATGCGGCCCAATAGCGGGTGGCGTCCCCAGGCGCCGGAGAGCTTATCGGCGCGCTCCAGCGACACCAGGAAATCGTGGCGCAGCGTGGCGGCGACTTCGGCTTGCGGCGCGCCTTCGCCCCAGGTCAGGTAAGACGATTGATTCTTGGCATCGTCCTGCAAGAGCGCCAGCAGCACGCCGATTTGCAGGTCGGTGTCCGGCAACTCTTCCACTTCGGTGACGCCGTACGCCATCAGGATGGCGTTGTTGGCGATGCCTTCGAAGAGCGCCGCGGCGCGCGTGTTCATGGTGAGCACCGACGCTTCGAAACCCACCAGCTTGCGCCAGTAGAGATTCTGCAGGTAGGCGAAGGTAGTGACGTGCCCGGGCACCACCTCGTGGCTCACCAGTTGCAGGAATTCGGGCAGCGAGATTTCGAGCGAGGCGTTGATTTCGTAGCTGGCTTCGTACTCCGGTTCGCCGCCGGGGCGGCGCGCGCGGCCCAGATAGTTCATCGATCCGGAGAACCAGGCTTCGAGAATCGGCAGAAACTGGATGTTGGCGCGCGGCACAGCGTGCAGTTCGGCCGGGAGGTACGGCAACACGTGGCGCGCGGTCAGCGCGTCGAAGTGGCCGATCACCGCCGCTCCCAACAGACGCACCGATGCCATCGATACCCGCTGCTGCTTGCGCCAGCCATCCACAGCGGCGAGAAGAGCATCGCGGTCGCCGCCGCAGCCCAGGAGTTCGGCGACGCGCTCGCGTTTGCGCACCGGATCGGAAGGCTCCGGGGCCTGGCCGCAGGACGCCCTCACGCAGCGCTCGTAAGGCACCGCGGCGCCCTTGCCGAGGATCTCCATGGCGAGGTCCCACATGGCTTCGAAGCACTCTGCCAGGCCGGCCAGATACTCGCCGCGCAGTCCGCCGAATCCGGCGGCGGCGGATTTCATGCCGGCGATGGCGCCGGGAATATCCACCTGGGCGAGGTAGGCATCGATGGCGGAGGCATCCGGCGCTTTGGCGGAGACGCCGCCGCTCTCACGGACGCGCGCGGCTTCGGCCACTGTGTAGGCGCGCGGCAGCGGTGCGTCGCTGAACCAGGAATCGGCGATGAAGCGGCCGGTGCCGGAGGCGCACATCACGTCGCCGCCCCAAATCGTGTCGATGCCCAGGATGGCGTTGCCGATCAATTCTTCGTATTGCCCGCTC
Source organism: Candidatus Solibacter sp. (assembly GCA_017883355.1). GTDB lineage: Bacteria > Acidobacteriota > Terriglobia > Bryobacterales > Bryobacteraceae > Solibacter. The sequence goes on along the minus strand of JADGNS010000002.1, from coordinate 15,559 downwards.
ATGCACTCTCCTTGTTGCCCAGCGAGTCGCGCAAGGATCCGAACCACAGGTACACGCACAGCGCCACGAACAGGGCGGCGGAAATCAACTGTGAGGCCACCTCGTTGCCGTAGAACGGCGTGCGGATCCAATCTTCAGAGTAACCCGGGATCAAGCGGCACGCCGCGCCGAACACGCCGCCGAGCGCGCCGCCCGCCATCAATCCCGAAGCGATGATCACGCCGCGCTCGCGGATGCCGCCTCCGCGCTCGCCGCCCTCGCGTTCCGAGCGCTTGCCGAGGTAGTGCGCCAGAAAGCCGCCTACCAGGGCGGGCGTATTGAGTTCCAGCGGCAGGTACATGCCCAGCGCGAAGATCAGCGCGGGCACGCCCAGCATTTCCATGGCGACCGCGATGGCCGCGCCGGCGCCGAACAGAATATAGGCCACCGGCTGGCGGCTCATGAAGCCCTCCACCAGCGCTTTCATAATGGAGGCCTGGGGGGAGGGAAGCACCACGCGCAGGTCGCCCGGCGCCGCCTCGCCAAACTGGAAGGTCTGCGCCAGCATGACGATGGTCAGACCGGCCGCGATGGAGGCCGCCAGCACCCCCAGGAACTTCACCTTCTGCTGCGCCGCGGGCGTCGAGCCCAGCCAGTAGCCCGTCTTGAAATCCGTGATGGTCTGGCCGGAGGTGGAGAGCGCGGTGCACACCATGCCGGCCAGCGCCATGACGAAGAACATGCCGGTGGTGCCGGAGACGCCGAAGCGCAGCAGCACGATGGAGGAGATGATGATGGTCAGCATGGTCATTCCCGACACCGGATTGCGCGCCGTAGTGGCGATGGCGTTGGCCGCCACCGAGGTGAAGAAGAACGAGAAGAGCAGCGCCAGCGTGACGCCGGCGATCACGACGGCGGGTGAACTGTTGAGTTGGCCGAGGAAGACTCCGATAGCGAGCGCGCTCACAGCCACCCCCAGCAGGATGGTCATGATCGGCAGATCGCGGTCCGTGCGTTCACCGCTTGCGTCCTTGCCCACGCGAAAGGCCTTCAGCGCCACGCCGAAGGAGTCGGCCACGATGCGCAGCGATTTCACGATGCCGAAGATGCCCGCCGTGGCGATGGCGCCCACGCCGACGAAGCGTACGTAGCCGCGGAAGATCTGCGATGCCGTCATCTGCGCGATGGGAATCGTGCCCGGGTACACCGCCGTGGTGTTGTGGCTGCCGATCATATAGACCAGCGGCACCAGCACCAGGTTGGAGAGCACGCCGCCGGCGCAGAGAATCATCGAGCTGCGCAGGCCCATCACGTAGCCCAGGCCGAGAATGAAGCTGATGGCATCGAAGCTCACCGCGATCCGGGCGCGCTCCGTGAGCGTGCGGATGACCGGCACAAACTGGAAATCCAGATACTCCTTCCAGACGTGGAACGTGGTGACCAGAAAATCGTAGACGCCCGAAATGGCGGTGGCCTGCAACAGCAGTTTGGCCTGCGAGCCGCCCTTCTCACCGGTTACCAGGACCTCGGTGATGGCGGTGGCCTCGGGGTAGGGGAGGATGCCGTGCATGTCGCGCACGAAGTAGCGGCGCAGCGGAATCAGGAACAGGACGCCGAGGCAACCGCCGGCCACGCAGATGAAGATGGTCTGTATCGGGTGCGGATCCAGCTTCAGAATGTAGAGCGCGGGCAGGGTGAAGATGGCGCCCGCCACCACCGATCCCGCGAGTCCGCCGATGCCCGTGATGATTACGTTTTCGAGCACGGTGGAGCGGCGCGGGTAGAGGCGCGCGAGACCGATCGCCAGGATGGAGATGGGGATCGCGGCTTCCATCACCTGTCCCACTTTCAGCCCGGAGTAGGCCGAGGCTACCGTGAAGACGACGCACAGAAAGACTCCCCATCCGACCGAGCGTGGCGTCAGTTCGGCGAGTTTCTCCGATGCCGCTACGGGCGGAGAGTAGACCGTCCCGGGCGGGAGCGGAGTGTAGGCGTTCGCGGGTAATCGCTTGGGCGCGGGATCCGCCATGTGTGGTCTCCTGGGGTATCGGAGGCATCCGCTCCCTAACGGTCGCGCCTCGGAATCGGGACACTTTGCGAATCGTCAAACATCAATCCGAGCCGCAATGCATCAATCCGAGCCGCGACCGTTAGGGAGCGGATGCCTGGTGACTTATGACGTTCTATCTACCCGTTCAGGGTCCAGCCGGAGCGGTAAGTGCGCTTGAGATAGTCGTTGGCTTCGGGCGCATTAGTTACGCGCCCGGTGGCCGGGTCGTAGGCGATCTTCTTGCCGACGCGGTGCGCCACCAGGCCGAGCAGCATCTGCTCCATCATGGTCCCGGAGTAGTCGAAGTCGCAGTGCGTCTTGCTGCTGGTGCCGTGGGTCACGTTGTTGCTCTTGCCTTTGCAGGCGTCCAGCCACTCGGCCTGAAAGACGTCGCCGCCGGCCGGGCGGGGGGTGCCGGCCTGTTCGGCAGCCAATATGCGCTGCACGTCGGTATTTGGCATGCCCAGGTCGGGCGGAATGCCGCCTTCCATCATCTGCACCACGGGGAAGCCGGTGGCGGTTACTTCCGCGCTCGGGTTGGCGGTGAAACCGGCAGGCAGCGCACCGCGGCCGCCCTGACCGCCGCGCCCACCCTGTCCCCCACGGCCGCCCGGTCCGCCGCGTCCGCCGGCCGCCGCCATGCCCGCCGGCCGCGGCGGCGCTTGCGTTACTTGTCCGGTGCCGCCGATCAGCGGCAGGGTATCCTGCTTGGCGCGGCGCTTGTAGTAAGTCAGGTCGCCGTCGTCATTATTCGGAATAATCAGGCGGCTGGTAAAATCGGCGAAGATACTGCCCTTAGTGCCCTCGAAGATCGCACCATTGCCCACGCGGGTCACATCGATGTAACTCTTGGGCGGGGTGGGCTTCAATCCGCCTTGATACCAGACGACCTGCACCGGCCCGCGCCAACTGTTCGCCGGATGATCGAAACTCACCTTCAGCTTCACGGGACAGATGTTGGGGTCGTACTTATCGCTCACTTCCTGATCCACTTCGATGCCCGTCGGGGCGCCGGCATCGATCGAGTTCCACAACAGATCCATGGTGTGCGCGCCCATGTCGCCCATTTGCCCGACGCCGAAATCGCGGTACATGTTCCAGAAGAGGCAGTTCAGGCCGCTCGATCCGCCGAAATACTGCGGGCTGTAGGGATGGTAGGGCGAGGGTCCGATCCACTGTTCGTAGTGCAGGATCGAGGGCGGCATACCTTCGCCGGCCGGGTAGCCGGGGCGGGGAAGTTGGCGCGCGTCCCACCCGTGAATCGTCTTCAGGTCGCCGATGGCGCCATCCAGAATCAGTTCGCGTATGCGCTCGAAGTTGGGGTAGGCGTGCCGCTGTGTGCCGTGCTGGGTGGCCAGTTTGGCGCGCTTGCCGAGGTAGTTGGCGCGCACCGTGCGGACTTCGTCCACGCTGATGCCCATGGGCTTTTCGCAGTAGACGTGCAGGTTGCGATTGAGCGCCCAATTGGCGATGAAGGCGTGGTGATGATCGGCGGTGCAGATCATCACGGCCTCGACGTCCTTCTGGTCGAGCACCCTCCGCCAGTCCCAGTACGGCGTGGCCTTGGGGAAGATGGCTAACGCCTCCTTGGTGCGCGTATCGTTCACGTCGCACAAGGCGACCACGTTCTCGTTGCGCAGCACGTTGTAGTGAGCGGTGCCTCGTCCCCAAACGCCCATCAGGGCAACATTCAGTTTGTTGCTGGGGGCGTTCTGCCCGCGAAGCGTGCCGCTTCGCAGAATGGTCAGTCCGGCTCCAACGGCCGCGGATTTCAGCAAATCGCGTCTTTGCATGGTGTGGTCTCCTCTAAATAACGGGGTAACGGAGCCACAAGTATCACGGTTCACCAACGGAAGCAAGGGTGGTGGGACAGACGATCGGTTTGTGTCGACTGTCGAGCTCCCGCGCTCTACCGAGGGTTGCCGCTGGTTAACCAGTAAGAAAAGCAGAGTAATTTACCCTCTTGTATTTAAAATCATTCCGTGAGATATTACCCGCGTCATGAGCTCACCCTCTTCTCCCAATAAGAAACTGGTTCGCCTGATTTCGGTCGCGGCGCCTGCGTCGGAACTCGGCGTCACGCCGGCATCCGGCCAGATTCAAGTGCAAGAAGCGGCCGTGGCCGATTCGGACGTTCCCTGGCAAGCCGCCTACGAGGAATACGCCCGGCGCGGGGGCGACGGGCACTATATCGAGCCCGAGGGAACCGCGGAGGTTCCCTTCCGCAGGCTCACGCCGCAGCCCGCGGCGGACGCGCCGGTCGCGTTCGGCCCTCCCAGCGGCGTGGCCAATCCGCAGAGTCATAGCGCGCCTACCGGCCCTGAGCCCGGATGGCACCTGGCGGATCGTTACTCCCAGTTAGCCTCGGCGCGGGCCTATGCCCGCAAGCATAACTCGCTGGGACGCCGCGTGCGAATCGCTCATATCGACACCGGATACGACAAGTCGCATCACGCGCTGCCTCCGGCGGCGCAGATCTTGCGCGATCTCAGCCGCGACTTCACTAAGAACCCCGCGGCGCCCTTCGCCGACGATCCCGGCGGAATGGGCCTGCCCCTCGACAACCGGGGGCACGGTACGGCGACGCTCTGTATCCTGGCCGGCGGCCCCATCAAATTGCTGAAGGGTGAACCTCTTGGCGGAGCGCCGGACGCCGAGGTCTTGCCGTTGCGTATCTCCGAACGCGTGGTGCTGGCCGGGACCGGCGCGCTGGCCAGTGCCGTGCAATACGCCATCGATAACGGGTGCGATGCGATCACCCTCTCCATGGGGGGCGTGGCCAGCAAATTCTGGGTGGACGCCTACAACCGCGCCTACGAACAGGGCGTCTTCTGCGTGGCGGCGGCGGGCAATCACCTGAAGATAGGCCCGCTGTCCACCACGCCGGACAGCACGGTGTATCCGGCGCTGTTCAACCGGGTGATTTCCGCCACCGGCGTGATGGCCGACGGATTGCCCTACGATCTTCCGGGGACGATGTCCGGCAACTGGGGACCGCACGACAAGATGCGGTCCGCGCTGGCCGCCTACACACCCAACATTCCCTGGGCGGAATTCGGCTGCCCCGACGTGGTGAGCGAGGACGGCGCCGGGACCTCCGCGGCCACCCCGCAAATCGCCGCCGCCGCCGCGCTGTGGCTTCTGGTCAACGGTTCGAAGTTCCCCAAGGACTGGCACCGCGCCGAAGCGGTCCGCCAGGCGCTGCTGCAAACGGCCAAATCGCCGGGCGCCCATTACGAGGAGTTCGGCCGGGGGATTCTGCAGGCGCGGGCCGCGCTGGATTGCGTGCCGCAGGGCCTTTCCATGGAGGCCGCCGATGTCATCTGGCTGCCCTGGCTGAAGGCGGTCACGGGTCTCGGTGTCGAGCAGGCGAAGGCGCCCGCGGGACCTCTGGAACAGATGTTGCAGGTGGAGTTCGCCCAACTGGCGATGACCGACCCCGGGCTCATGCCGCTGGTGAAGAAGGGCCCCAACGCGCTCTCCCCGCGCGAACAGAGCCTGGTCCGCGAGTACATCGCCAGCGCAACTTCCAAGGCGTCGCCCCAACTCCGCCGCTACGTCCAGACCGGCGACGTGCACGCCGCGCCGCCTGCCGCCCCGCGGCGGCCGTCCGCCAAGGCAGGCAAGAAAGCCGCGCCTGCGCAGCCTCCGCCCGCGTCCCCGGGCGCGCCGCCGCCGTCATCCCCGGGCACACCGCCCCTGCCCCCGGGCGGAACGACGACGCCTCCCGGACTGGAAGCCACGCGCAATCCCTGGACCCCGCCGGATCCCGCGACGCGGCGCCTGCGGATTTATGCGCTCGACCCGTCCCACGCGCTCCAGCGATCCACCGCTGCGCTCGCCGAAACCACCCTCGAGGTGCCCTGGGATAAGTCCCTGGCTCCCGGTCCGGTGGATGAATACCTGGAAGTGGTGGACTACGACCCTTCCAGCGAGTGTTTCTACGCGCCGGTGAACCTCAACGATCCCAAACTGCTCGCCCAGGATGGCCTGCGGCCCTCGCCGGGGAATCCGTTGTTCCACCAGCAGATGGCGTACGCGGTAGCGCGCAAGACCATCGACATCTTCGAAACCGCCCTGGGGCGCAAAGTGTTTTGGACCGGCCCGCCGCTGGATTTGCAGCGCGTCGGTTTGCGGACCCCACCGACGGAGGAGAAGCGGCGACGCTACCGGCAATCGGCGGATGACGACGTTTTTGTGCAGCGCCTGCGCATTTATCCGCATGCCTTGCGCCAGCAGAATGCCTTCTACAGCCAGCGCAAGGGTTCGCTCCTGTTCGGCTATTTCCCGTCGCAGGACGAAGATCGCTTCGGCAATGAGGTGGTCTGCGCCTGCCTGTCCTACGACATCGTGGCGCACGAAACCACGCACGCCATCCTGGATGGCATCAACCGGACCCTGGTGAATCCCACCAATCCCGATGTGCTTGCCTTCCATGAGGCGTTTGCCGACATTGTGGCGCTGTTGTCGCGCTTCCAGATGAAGGAAATCGTCGCCAGCCAGATCGCCGCCACGCGAGGCAATTTGAATTCGGAAAACATTCTCGGCCAACTGGGCCGCGAGTTCGGCGTCGGCACCGGCCGCTTTCAGGCCCTGCGCACCTATCTCGGCCGGCATATGGAAGAATTCCATCCGGTCACCCGGCGCGATCCGATTTCCCGCTACGCTACCGACGACGAGGTGGCAGCGGCCGTGCAACAAGTGGCCACCAAGCCCACCTATCAACGCAAACCCGTCTGGCAGAAGACCGAGCCGGACCCACGCCTGTACCGCGATACCGACGACGCTCACAGCCGGGGAGCCATCCTGGTAGCGGCGGTTTACGCCGCGCTGGTCTCGGTTTACGAGATCAGGGCGGCCAACCTGCTGCGCCTGGCCGGCGCCGGCGATGGGCCAGGGTGCTGCCGTGGCGAGATGCCCCAGGCACTGGCCGAATTGCTCACCGAGGAACTGTGCCAGTCCGCCACCCAGGTGCTCAATATGTGCATTCGCGCCATCGATTACCTGCCGCCGGTCGATATCACCTTCGGCGAGTATCTGCGCGCCATCGTCACCGCCGATTTCGACGTGAATCCGGAAGACAAATTGCATTGCCGCGTAGCCTTCGTCGAAGCGTTCCGCAACTGGGGAATCAAAGTGGAGGGGGTACAAAGCGCATCGGAAGACAGCCTGCGATGGCAGACGCTCAACCCGGGCCCCTTCCGCGAGCCGAGCCGCCAACTGGCAGGCAAGATCGGCATGTTCGTGCAGGAAGATTCCCAATATACGCCGAGCCGCAAAGACTCCTTCCGCGTGACCCGCCAGTGGCGATTTGAGGTACAGCAGTGGTTGACTAAGGCGTTTGCGGAATACCCTGGATTCGAACGTTTGTTCGGCCTCGACCTGACGCCACCGAAGAGCGGGAATTATCCGGCCCCGAAATTCTACGTGCGTGCCCTGCGCAGGGTGGAGCGGACCAGACCGGACGGGCGCCCGGTGCGTCAGGCGGTGCTACAGATCACGCAGTCGCAAAGGATTTCGCAGGACGGCAGCGATACCTGGGTGACCGGGGGCGCGAGCCTCATCGTGAGTACCGCTCCTCCCGGGATCACGTACGTCATTTTGAAGAAGATCGACAGCAAGGACCGGGTGCAGGCCGCGGCCGAAACCGCCGTCAATCTGGCGGAGGATTCGCTGCGCAGCACCTATTTTGGACGGGGGGCGTCTCTGGTGGAGCCCTTTGCCGTCGTGCACGAGCAGGAGGACTAAGCCATGGCCACAAAATCCAAAGCTACTGCAGCGAAGCCGGTACGGAAAACTGCCGCCAAGGCAGCGCCGGCGACACCGATACGGAAAACTGTCGTGAAGGCGGCGCCGGCGAAGAAGGCATTGAAGGCTTCCGAGAGGCGCGTCCGGGTCCGCATGTACCGGGTCGGCCTGGGCGATTGCTTCCTGCTGACTTCCTACCTGGGCAAGGAGCCGCAACACATGCTGATCGATTGCGGCATGTTCGGCGGATCGCGCCTGGCCCCAGCCACCTCCGATCAGGAGGTGCAACTCCAGGTGCTGAAGAATATCACCGCCGAAAGCGGCGGCCACCTGGATGTGGTCGTGGTGACGCACGAACATATGGACCACGTGTCGATCTTCAATACGCTGGCCAAGAGTGAATTCGACAAGAAGCTGAGCTTCGGCCAGGCTTGGTTTGGATGGGTGGAATCGAATACCAAGGCCGCGCAGAATCTGCGCCAGAAATACGAGCGGCTGCAAGTCGCGCTGGCCAACGGCCTGACCGGGTTGCAGGGCCTCGCGGCATCGGACCCGGACGGCTACAGCGATCTTCACCAAGGTGTCGCCGCGGTGGCCGAATTCATGGGGCTTGAAGCGAACGGCGAGCTCGGCGCGGACGCCAAGAAGTTGGCCGTGAAACCGCGAGCTGCCATGGACTACGTAAAGCAGAAGGCGGGGAAAGACAACCTGAGCTTCGGGTCGCCCGGCGATACCTGGGATTTCGGGGGGCTCAAGGTGCGCGTGCTCGGTCCGCCGACCAGCGAAGATCAGATGCGCATCATGGAAAAGGCCGGCGCCAGTTACGATCGCGCTCTGCTGTTCGGGGTGGATGCGGAGAGCTCGTCCGGCGAGGGAGTGCCGCAATATCCGTTCGCCGCGCAGTGGCGGATGGATGCCACCATGGAGAATGGCCAGGCCCGCTTGAAACCGGACCAGGACAACGCCACGCTGACGGACATCCTGTCGCGCTACAACGATAGCGAGCAATCCTGGCGGCGGATCGACAACCAGGCATTGGACTCGGTCTCGACGCTCGCCTTGCAGATGGACAAGTACATCAATAACACCAGTCTGTGCCTGGCCTTTGAATTCGCCAAAGGGGACAAATTCGCCGACGGGGATGTCATGATCTTTCCCGGCGATGCGCAGGTAGGCAACTGGAGTTCGTGGTTCGACATCAAGAAATCCGAGAAAGGCTTCGACGCGGGCGAACTGCTGGCGCGCACAATCCTCTATAAGGTGGGCCACCACGGCAGCCACAACGCCACCTACAAACCCGCCTTGGAGAAAATGACTCACCCCAAACTGGTGGGCATGATCCCGACCAACGAAGCCTTCGCCAAGAAGAGCAAGAAGTGGACGATGCCGGCGCCGAATCTCAATGCCGCGCTGGAGGAGCACACCCACGAGCGCCTGTTGCGCAACGATCAGGGCATCGGAAAAGTGGCGGACCCATTGAAAACCGGCGAATGGGGCGGCCTGGATGCCAACGTGGAGGTAAATCCTCTGTACATCGACTACTACGTCTAAAAGTGGCGGCGAATCGGCTAGAATAAGAGTCGAGCGCAGTCTTCGTTGTGACCCTTCCTCCGGCCGACCCCAATCTCGGGCAACAGCTTTCCGATAAGCCACCGCTGCGCGACGATACCCGGTTTGCGGCGGGAAAGATTGCCGTGTTCCAGTACGCCACGGTGATCATCTTCCTCTTCCTGATTTCCGGGTTCTGGCGGCTGCAGGTACAGAACCCCGAATTCTACGGGGAGCGGGCGCAGCAGAACAGCATCAAATCGGTGCCCATTCCGGGGCCGCGCGGGCGCCTTCTGGATCGCGACGGGCGCGTGATCGTGGATAACCACTCCTCCTTCAGCCTGCTCTTGGCCCGCGAATCCGCCAAGGACGAGCACCTGCGGCCCATCGCCCAGGGCCTGGACCTGGATTACAGCGACCTGCTGGCGCGTGTGGAGCGCGTGCGCAAGCAGCCGAAATACGTCACCGTCACCATCAAGGACGAGCTCTCGCCGGCCGATCTCGCCTTCGTGGCTTCGCACCACGATTTCTTCCCGGAACTGGTGCTGATCGAGACCCCGCGCCGCCTCTACCCGAAGAACGGCACGCTGGCGCACGTCATCGGGTACACCGGAGAAATCAGCGAGCAGGAACTCGACGCTCCGGAGTTCGCCAAATACAACCAGGGCGACGTGGTCGGCAAGTTCGGCATCGAGAAACAGTACAACGACACGCTGATGGGCGTGGATGGACAGCGCCAGGTGGTGGTGGACAACCGCGGTACGGTGCGCCAGACCCTCGCCATCAAGAAGGCGGTGGAGGGCAAGGACCTGCAACTGACCATCGATCTGGATTTACAGACGGTGGCGGAGCTGGCCATGGAAGGCAAGAACGGTGCGGTGGTGGCGCTGGATCCGCGGTCGGGCGAAGTGCTGGCCATGGTCAGCCACCCGGCCTTCGACCCCAATAAGTTTGCCGTGCGCATCAAGACGAAGGACTGGCGCGAGATCGCCGACAACCCGGATCACCCCATGCTGAACCGGGCGATTCAGGCGGAGCAGGCGCCGGGATCCACCTTCAAGCCCATCGTGGCGCTGGCGGGACTCTCCACCGGAACCGTGGACGACAAATGGACCGTGCACTGTTCGGGCGGCGTGGCGCTCTACGGCGTTTACCAGCACTGCCACGACAAGCACGGGCACGGCACGCTGTCCATGCACCGGGGCATCGTCCAATCCTGCGACGTCTTCTTCTACACACTGGGCGCCAGGCTGGGTATCGACAACCTTTCGTTTTACGGGGATCTGGTCGGCTTTGGGCAGACCACGGGAATCGATCTGCCGCACGAGAAGGCAGGCCTGATGCCCTCGCAGAAGTGGAAGCTGCGCACCCAGCGCACCAAGTGGTATGCCGGCGAGACGCCCTCGGTCTCCATCGGGCAGGGAGCGCTCACCGTGACGCCGCTGCAATTGGCGCGCGCCATTGGCGGCCTGTCGGTGGGCGGCAAGTGGTATCAGCCGCACATGGTGAAGCGAGCGCCCGATCAGGTGAAGGTGGTCGAGTGGACGCTCAATCCGGAACAGGTCAAAACCGTGGTGGATGGCATGTACGGAGTGGTCAACGAAGGGGGCACCGGGGTGCGCGCGGCGCTGCCGCACATTGAGGTGTGCGGCAAGACGGGGACGGCGCAGTTGGCGTCCAACGACTATATCAAGGCGGCCGGCGGCGTGAGCCAGGAATTGAAGGACAATGCGTGGTTCGTCGGATTTGCGCCGCGCGACAATCCGGAAATCGTGGTGGTGACACTTTTCGAACACGGTGGTCTCTCGGCGTTATCGGCGGCGATTGTCCGCGATGTGCTCAAGGCCCACTTCGACAAGAAAGAGCGCATGACCCAGTGGCAGCAGAACCAGACGCGGACAGTCGCGGCTTTGGGGCTGGGGGTGCCTCGATGAAAACGGTGTGTCACAAACTCACTCACCTATCCGGAATCCGCCCAATCCGAGCCGCGACCGTCAGGGAGCGGATTTTCGTAACCTAACTCATGACGAAATACCTCTCCCCCCGCGATATCGATTGGACCGTACTGCTGATTGTGCTGCTGATTTGCGCGGTCGGCGTCGTGCAGATTTACAGCGCGACCCGGGACACGGACTACACCTCGGCCTGGTGGAAACAAATCATTTACGTGGCCGGCGGGCTGTTTCTGATGTGGCTGATGATGGCCATCGATTACCACAGCATGCTGCACTACGTACCCGCGTTGTATATCGGCAGCGTGGTGGCGCTCGTCGCCACCTACGTCATCGGGGAGAAAGCCTACGGGTCGAGGCGCTGGATTCCGGTGGGATTCGGCATTCACTTGCAGGTATCGGAATTCGTCAAGCTGGTGATAATATTGTTGGTAGCCCGCTATCTCACCGATTTGCGAACCGATGAATTGGAAATTCGGGAGATGCTGAAGTTGGCGGGCCTGGTGCTGATTCCCACCGTGCTGGTGATGAAACAGCCGGATTTGGGCACCTCGCTGACGTATCTGGCAGTCCTGATCGCGTGTGCGTTTTTGGCGGGATTGCGTTGGAAGTATGTGGCCGTCATTGCAATATTGACGGTTGTGGTGCTGCCCATCAGTTGGCAGTTCATGGATGAGTACCAGAAGGGGCGGATCGTGAGTTTCATGGACCCCGAGCGCGATCCGCAGGGCAAGGGTTATCAGTTGATCCAATCCCAGATAGCCGTAGGCTCGGGAGGGATGTTCGGCAAGGGCGTTACCAAAGGAACTCAAACCCAGTTGCGCTTTTTGCCGGTACCCCATAAGGACTTCATCTTTTCGGCCTTTGCCGAGGAGCATGGGTTCGTGGGGGTAACGGTTTTGTTGTCGATGTTTTTTGTGCTGGTGATGCGCATCGTCCAGAATGCGCATACGGCGCCGGATCGGGTAGGGATGTACCTATGTATGGGGGTGGCAGCCCTGTTGCTGTTCCACATTCTCGTGAATGTGGGCATGGTGGCGGGACTCATGCCGGTGACCGGCATCCCGCTGCCCTTCATGAGTTTTGGCGGTTCGAGTATCTGGACATTTTTCCTGGCATTGGGGCTGGTGAACAACGTTCGCCTCAGAAGATTTGTGAATTAGCCGGGCGCGCCCGCAAGGGAGCGTTCGAGAAGAGATTATTCGGGAGCCTGTAGAGACCCCCCGGGACATGGGCACGTAAGCGCGGAAAAGCCGTGCGGAAACGCCCGTCGCGGGCAACAGGAGTGGTTCCCGGCCGGATGGTGTACGAGGAAAACGCAATCTCCACCTCCGGCCCGCGTGAGTTTGTCGCTGAGGTACCGGGTTCGCCTGAGAACCGGCGGACCCGCACACAGCAACCAACTGGCGCAGCCACTTCCTCGCGGCACCTCTCCATGCCCCGTGGAGGCAGTCGGATGTCGAAAGAGTTAGTGATTTCAGCCAATCGCCATGAAACCCGCGTGGCGGTGCTGGAGGACGATCAAGTCGTTGAGGTGTTCTATCAACGCGAAAACGAGTACTCCTTGGCGGGTTCCATCCATAAAGGCAGAGTGACGCGCGTGCTTCCGGGCATGCAGTCGGCATTCGTCGATATCGGCCTCGGCCGCGACGCATTCCTCTACGTCTCGGATTTCTTCGAGGACAACGACGAGTACGACAAGATCGTCACGTCGGTGGAGGAGAAGGTCCTGAAGCTCGACCGGACTCCCGCCGCACTGGTGCAGGCGGTCCCGGTGGACGTGGCTCCGGAAACGCCGGAGGCTCCGGCTGCTGCGGATGCCGAGGCGGTGCCCGTGGATGTGGTCCCTCCGGCGCCTCTATCCCCGCCGGCGAGCGCCATGCAGGGCCCCCCGGGATTTCAGGGCAATCGGCGCCCCGACCGTGGTGGTGATCGAGGCGGTGATCGTGGTGGTGATCGAGGCGGTGATCAGGGCGGTGGCGGAGACCGGCGCGGCCGGCGCTCGCGCCGCGGTCGCGGGCAGCGCAGTGGCGGCGGCTCGGGCGGTGGACGCGGTTTGCCGGATGCCAAATACTATTCGCCGCGGCCCGACGGCGAATCGCGCTACCAGGCGCCTCCCGCGGTCCCCATCCCGTTTGCGGCTCCCGTGGAAGAACCGCCGGCTCAACCTCGCGTGGTCTTCGACCCGGAACAGGACGATTTCTTCGTGCTGCCCGGCGAATCGCTGGCCAAATACACGCGGCCCGGCGACGAGGAAGCGGGCGAAGCGCCGGCGTCCGATCCGGTTGCCGAAGAATATGCCGAAGCGGTGGAAGAGTTTAAGTCCGAGGGCGCACCGGTAACCCTCGCCGAACCGGAAACGGCCCCGGCTGTCGAAACGGTTGCGGAAGCGTTTGTGGAAGCCGAACCGGTAACGCCCACCGCGGTGGCCGTGCCCGAACCAGTCGTGGTTCCCGAAGCAGTTGCAGCGCCGGTTGTTGAACCAGAGACGGTCGCTCTCGAGCCGGCATCCGTGGCAGCGGTGGCCGAAGAGCCGCCGGTGGCGCAGCCGGAAGCCGCAGAAACCCCGATGCAGATGGTCGCATTGGAGACCGGATTCGTCGGGTTCGAAACGGAGGACGAAGCGGCCGAACCCGAAGCAGCCGAAGCAACCGACGGCGAAGCCATTGCGGACCAGGCGGCCGAAGGCGAATACGGGGCCGAAGGTGATGCCGAAGGCGCTGAGCCCGCCCCGGAAGGGGAACTGACCGAAGAGGGTGCAGCGGAGCCAGTCGCCGAAGACGAGGGTCCGGAACCGGCACGCATGCCCACCAGCCTGACCGCCACCTTGCGCGAACAGGGCGGACGCTATCCGCACCGCGTTTCGCGCCGTACCCGCCGCAAGGGACGGGGCGATCGCGGTCCCGGGCCCGAAGGCCAGCGTGGTCCGCAAGGCGAATCGCGTCCGCTCGAGCAGGGCGCCGAACCGCGCACCGTACAGCGGCCCGAGGGCCGTCCCGACGGCCGCCCGGAAGCGCGTCCCGAAGGCCGGTCCGATGCCCGGCCCGATGCCCGCCCAGACGCCCGGCCCGACACTCGCGGGGACAAGATCCCGCTGCCTTCCATCAGCGATCTGCTGAAGGAAGGGCAGGAAATCATCGTACAGATCGCCAAGGAGCCGCTCGGCCAGAAGGGCGCCCGCATCACTTCGCACATCGCCTTGCCCGGCCGCTTCCTGGTGTACATGCCCACCGTGGACCACATCGGCGTCTCGCGCAAGATTCCGAGCGACGAAGAACGTCTCCGCCTCAAACGGATTCTGCAATCCAACCGCACCGGTATTTCGGGCGGCTATATCGTGCGCACCGCGGGCGAGGGCCGGAGCGAGGAAGAGCTGCGCGCCGACATGATGTTCCTCTACAACCTGTGGCTCGACATGCGGCAGAAGGCCGAGCGGCGGGCCGCGCCCGTGCTGATCCATCATGACCTCAACGTAGTGGAGCGCATCCTCCGCGACCAGTTGACCGTCGCCTATAAGAGCGTCTGGGTGGACAACGAGGAAGCCTACGAGAATGTGCTGCGCTTCGTGCAGCGTTTCCAGCCGGCCCTGGTGAGCCGGGTTAAGATGTACACCCGCGCCACGCCGATCTTCGACGAGTTCGGAATCACGGCGGAGTTGGAAAAGGCGCTGCGCCCCAAGGTGTGGCTGAAATCCGGCGGGCACATCGTGATCAACCAGACCGAGGCGCTGGTGGCCATCGATATCAACACCGGAAAGTACGTGGGCAAGTCCAACCGCCTGGAAGACACCATCGTCAAGACCAATACCGATGCCATCAAGGAGATTGTGCGGCAGATCCGGTTGCGCGATTTGGGCGGCATCATCGTGGTGGACTTCATCGATATGGACGAGCGCAAGAATCGCCAAAAGGTGATGCAGGCTCTCGAGGAAGCCATGCGGGCCGACCGCGCGCCGTACAAGATTCTGCAGTTTAACGATTTCGGGCTGGTGGCGATCACCCGCAAGCGGGTCAAGCAGAGCCTGGAACGCACGCTCTGCACGCCGTGCTCGTATTGCGAAGGCGCGGGATACGTCAAGAGCCCGCAGACGGTGGTGTCGGAAATCCTGGTGGAAGCGCAGAAGATCGCGCGCGCCGTGGATACCAAGGACGTGATGCTGCGCGTCTCGCCCGAGGTCGCCAAGCTCCTCAAGAGCAATCAGAATACCTACTTGCAGGAGATCGAAGAGATCCTCAACAAGCCGGTCATCGTGAAGAGCGATCCGCTATTGCACCAGGAGAAG
>JADGNS010000203.1 GCA_017883355.1 Candidatus Solibacter sp. | reverse complement strand
GCGCCGATGGCCTCGTTGTAGCGCTCGTAGGCTTTGACGATACGCTGCACCAACACGTGGCGCACCACGTCCTTCTCATCGAATTGCACGAAGCTGAGGCCTTCCACGCCCCGGAGCACTTCCGTGGCGTCGATCAGGCCGCTGCGCCGGCCGGGGGGTAGATCGATCTGTGTGACGTCGCCGTTCACCACCATCTTGGAGTTGAAGCCCTGGCGTGTCAGCACCATCTTCATCTGCTCGGCCGTGCAGTTCTGCGCCTCGTCGAGGATGATGAAGCTATCGTTCAGCGTGCGTCCGCGCATGAACGCGATGGGCGCCACTTCTATCACGTTGCGCTCCAGAAGCTTCTCCACGCGCTCGCTGTCCAGCATGTCGTAGAGGGCATCGTACAGCGGGCGCAGGTAGGGGTCCACCTTTTCCTGCAACGTGCCGGGGAGGAATCCCAGGCGCTCGCCGGCTTCCACCGCGGGTCGCGTCAGCACGATGCGCGCCACCTGTTTGTTCATCAGCGCGGAGATGCCCATGGCCACCGCCAGGTACGTCTTGCCGGTACCGGCGGGGCCGATGCCGAACACCAGGTCGTTACGCTCGATGGCTTCCAGGTAGCGGCGCTGGTTGACGGTCTTCGGCGCCAGCACCTTCTTGCCGAAGTTGCGCTGCTTGCCGGAGTTCACCAGGGCGCGAAGCGACACTTCGCGGTCGGTGGTGACCACGCGCAAGTAGCTGTTGAGGTCGCCGTTATTGAAGACGTGACCTTCGCGCAGGAGGGTGTTGTAGTCCTCCAGGATATTCGCCGCGCGGGTGACGTTTTCGGCCTCGCCTTCAATTTCGAGGTTGTTGTCGAGCAGTTGGGTATGGACTCCCAATCCGGCTTCGATCAACCGGATGTTTTCATCCCGGGTGCCGAAGAGGCTTTCTACGCCTCGGCTGATGCGTACGCTGGATTTCATCAAGTGGGTGTTGGATACCTCCAAGCAAGGGAAAAACGACGACAAGGGTTACCGGTCAACCGGAGAGGATTCGAAGCTTCGACCAGCCGCTGGCGCGGGCTGCAGAACACCATCCAAGTCCATTATACCGAAGTGTCAAGCCCCCTGGCACATGCCGTCATCCAAGGGTGCCTGTCCACGGCCTAAACTACTGAATCACGTGCAAACCCCTGGCCCCCGGAATGGTCCGCACCCAGGTATTCATCTCTTCTTCGTTCTGTAACAAATCGCGCAGGGTCGCCTTACTGAGCACCTGATCCACCGCCACCTGGACGGCGCGCCAGAGGGAACGCACGGAGCAATCGACAGAGCGGGTGCAGATGGCGGCCTGGCCGGAGTGGCTGTCGCAGAAGCTGCTTTCGAAGATGCGCCCGCCGAGCGCGTCCATGACGTCGCCGATGACGATGGCTTCCGCCGGACGGGCCAGGGTGTACCCGCCGTCCTTGCCGCGCGCCGCTTTGACAAATCCTCCCTTGCGCAGCACGCGCAGGATCTTGGCCGCGTAGGCGGGGGAAACGCCCTCGGCCTGGCTCATTTCGGGAATCGTCAGGCTGCCGCCCTCGCCCGCGTAACCGATGCGGACCAGGCAGCGCAGGCCGTATTCTTCATTGGCGCTCAACTTCATCGGCGCAGCCTCGAAACGGGAATGATGTCTTCGATGCCCATGGCGAGCTTGGCGGCTTCGGACATGCGCTCTTTGGTCCAGGGCGGATCGAAGGTGAGTTCCAGTTTCACGCCGGTGACGCCCGGGACGGCGCGCGCGGCGCGTTCCACTTCCGCGGGAAGGCTGCCGGCCACCGGACAGTTGGGCGCGGTCAGCGTCATGCGGATCGCCACCTGCCCGGCCTCATCCACTTCGACGCCATAGATCAGGCCGAGTTCGTAGATGTTGACCGGCATTTCCGGGTCGTAGACCTTCTTGAATGCGGCGAGGATCCGGGCTTTTAGATCGATTCCCGAGCTCATTCCGTGGTTACCGGCTCGGTGAGCTCGGTGCTCAAAGCGGATTTCAGGGTGTGCCACGCCAGGGTGGCGCACTTGACGCGCGCCGGATAATCGCGCACGCCGCAGAAGACGACCAGCTTGCCCAGATCCTTGCTGACAGCGGAATCGGTGGTCAGCAGCTCGTGGAACTTCTCCAGCAGCTTGAGCGCTTCCTCGCGCGTCTTGCCCTTGAGGCTCTCGGTCATCAGCGACGCCGAAGCCGTCGAGATGGCGCACCCCGAGCCCTCGAAGCTCACGTCCACGACGATGTCATTCTCTACCTTGACGTAGAGCTTGAGCTTGTCGCCGCAGAGAGGATTGTAGCCATCGGCCTGGCGGGTGGCGTCCGCCATGGAATGGCAGTTCCGCGGACGCTTGCTGTGGTCGAGAATGATTTCCTGGTAGAGATCGTGAACCATTAGGCGAAAACCTCCTTCACTTTGTGGAGGCCGGCAACGAGCGCATCGATTTCGCCGAAGGTGTTGTAGAAGGCGAGCGAGGCGCGGGTGGTGGCGGGTACATTGAAAAAATCCATGACCGGCTGTGCACAGTGGTGGCCGGTGCGGACGGCGATGCCCTGTCTGTCGAGCAGGGTGCCGATATCGTGCGGGTGAATGCCTTCCATGACGAAGGAGAGGACGCTGGCTTTTTCGCGCGCCGTGCCGATGAGGCGCAGCCCCGGAATGCGGGTGAGGGCTTCGGTGCCGTAGGCGAGCAGTTCATGTTCGTAGTCCGAAATCCGATCGATGCTCAGTTGGCTGACGTAATCCAGCGCGGCGCCGAGTCCGATGCCGCCGGCGATGTTGGGCGTGCCGGCTTCGAACTTGTACGGCAGGTCGGCGTAGGTGGTCTTTTCAAAAGTCACCACCTTGATCATGTCGCCGCCGCCCTGGTAAGGAGGCATGGCGTTGAGCAGCGCCTTCTTGCCGTAAAGGATGCCGATGCCGGTAGGGCCGAAGACTTTGTGGCCGCTGAAGGTGTAGAAATCGGCGTCCAGCGCCTGCAAGTCCACCTTCATGTGGGGCGCGGCCTGCGCGCCGTCGATCAGCGCCAGGGCGCCGGCCTTGTGGGCCATGCCGACGATCTGTTTGACCGGGTTGATGGTACCCAAGGCGTTAGAGACGTGGGTGACGGCCACCATCCGGGTGCGCGGATTGAGCAACTTCTCGTACTCCTCCATGAGGAGTTCACCGCGGTCGTTCATGGGAATGACGCGCAGTTTGGCGCCGCTCTCTTCGCAGAGCATTTGCCAGGGGACGATGTTGGAGTGGTGCTCCATGGCCGAGATGACGATCTCGTCGCCCGCTTTGACATTTTTCCGGCCCCACGAACTGGAGACCAGGTTGATGCCTTCGGTGGTGCCGCGGACAAAGATCAACTCGTCTTTGCTGCGCGCGTTCAGAAAGCGCCTGGCTTTGGTCCGGGTTTCCTCGTAGGCCGCGGTGGAGCGTTGCGAAAGCTCGTGAACCCCGCGGTGGATGTTGGCGCAGTCCACTTCGTGGAAGCGGCGGATGGCATCAATGACCGCGAACGGCTTCTGGGCGGTGGCGGCGCTATCCAGGTACACCAGGGGCTTGCCGTGGATGTTCTGTTTGAGAACCGGAAAATCTTCCCGGATCCTCTCCACGTCAAAGGCGGCTTTCATCTTTCTACTCAGCGAGCTCATGAAATTTCTCGAAAAGAATCCGTTCCAGCGAATCTCGTAAGGACTGAACTTTGATGCGATCGACCACGTCCTGCGCGAAAGCGTAGGTCAGCAGACGGCGCGCCTCGCGCTTGCCGATGCCGCGCGATTGCATGTAGAACAGCGATTCGGCATCGAGCTGGCCGATGGTCGCGCCATGCGTGCAGCGCACATCGTCGGCGAAGATCTGCAGCTCGGGTTTGGTGTCCACCACGGCATCGTCGGAGAGCACCAGGTTCTTGTTGGTCTGCTTGGAATCGGTCTTCTGCGCGTCCTTGCGGACGATGATTTTGCCGTTGAACACCGCGTGCGCCTGGCCGTCGAGAATGCCCTTGTAGAGTTCGTGGCTGGTGCCGTGCGGCATGGCATGGTCGATCAGGGTGTGATTGTCGACGTGCTGCGTGCCGTTGACGATGTAAAGGCCGTTCAGCGTGGCGTCGGAGCCTTCGGATAAAGTGGCGTTGGCGTCGTTGCGCACCAGCGCCCCGCCCAGCGAAATCGAGTGCGATGCGAAAGTGGCGCTGCGTCCGATGGCGGCTTGCAGGGTCGAAATGTGAAACGCGGAAAGCGATTCCTGCTGCAGTTTATAGTGATCCACCACGGCGCGGTCGCCCACCACGATTTCAGTCACGGCGTTGGTGAAATAAGTGCCCGCGCCTTTGTAGGTCTCGACAATGGTGCACTGCGCGCCCTCGCCGACCAGGATGAGGGTGCGGGGGTGGGCCGCCAGCTTCGTCCCAAGGTCAGGGCGCTCGGGAACCTCGTGGGTGATCTGAATCGGCTGTTCGATTACCACGCCCCGCGGGATTTCGAGCACCGTCACGTTGCCGAGAAACGCGGTGTTCAGCGCCACGAACGGGTTTTCATCGAAAGCGGCGTACCTGGCAAGGTGCGCCTCCGCCCTGCCCGGCCCCAGTTCCTTCACAGCTTCCGAACAGGCCAGCAGCGTATCGGCAGCAACCGGGATGAACGCGGTTCGCGCGATCGGCGCCACATTGGTGAAACGCCACTCTTCGTTATGCGTGGTGGGGAAACCGAGTTCGCTGAAGCGCGCGAAGGCCCGATCGCGCAGCGCCTGCATCCATGGTTCGGCCGCGGGGGCCTGGGTCATGAAAAGCTCCAGCCATGCGCCGGTTTGTTCCCTAACGGCTGTCATACTCTGCCGACCGCCTCCGGCTCCTCATAGAGGTCCGCGTAGCCTTCGGCCTCCAGTTCGACCGCCAGTTCCTTGCCACCGGATTTCACGATGCGGCCATCGGCCAGCACGTGCACGAAATCGGGCACGATCTCATTGAGCAGCCGCTGATAGTGCGTGACCACGATCATGGCGCGCTCCGCCGATCGCATGGCGTTGACGCCGGCGGCGACCACGCGCAGCGCGTCGATATCCAGGCCGGAATCGGTCTCATCCAGCACGGCGAGCCTGGGTTCCAGCACCGCCATCTGGAAAATTTCGTTGCGCTTCTTCTCGCCGCCGGAAAAGCCGGTATTGACCGGGCGGTTGAGCAGCGTCTGATCCATCTTCATGATCTGCATCTTGTCGCGGACCACGTTCAGGAAGTCCATGGCGTCGAGTTCGTCGATGCCGCGGTGCTTGCGGATGGTGTTGAGCGCCGCCTTCAGGAAGTACATGTTGCTCACACCGGGGATCTCCACCGGGTACTGGAAGGCGAGGAATATGCCCTCGCGCGCGCGAACCTCCGGGGACATTTCGAGCAGGTCCTGGCCGTCGTAGGTGACGCTTCCGGCGGTGACCACGTAAAGTTCGCGGCCGGCCAGCACCTGCGCCAGCGTGCTTTTGCCGCTGCCGTTGGGCCCCATGATGGCGTGTACTTCACCCGCATTCACGCTGAGGTTGATGCCCTTGAGAATTTCACGATCGCCAACTGTGGCGTGCAGATCTTTGATTTCGAGTAATGCCATGCTTAACCCACGCTTCCTTCGAGACTCACTCCGAGTAGTTTTTGTGCTTCCACGGCGAACTCCATGGGCAGTTCGCGGAATACTTCCTTGCAGAATCCATGCACGATCATCGATACGGCATCTTCACTCGAGATGCCGCGCTGCCGGCAGTAGAAAATCTGGTCCTCGCCGATTTTCGAGGTGGACGCTTCGTGCTCCACCTGCGCCGACGTGTTGCGCACTTCCAGATAGGGGAACGTGTGCGCGCCGCATTTGTCGCCCAATAGCAGCGAATCGCACTGCGAGTAATTGCGCGCGCCGGTGGCGGATTTCAAAATCTTGACGCCGCCGCGATACGTGTTCTGTCCGTGTCCGGCCGAGATACCCTTGCTGACAATCGTGGAAGTGGTGTTCTTCCCGATGTGGATCATCTTGGTGCCGGTATCGGCCTGCTGCCAGTTGTTGGTGAGGGCCACCGAGTAGAACTCGCCGACGGAATTGTCGCCGATCAGCAGGCAGCTCGGGTACTTCCACGTGATCGCCGATCCCGTTTCCACCTGCGTCCAGGAGATTTTGGAGTTCACCCCGCGGCAGGCCCCGCGCTTGGTCACGAAATTGTAGATGCCGCCCTTGCCATCTTTATCCCCCGGATACCAGTTCTGCACGGTGGAATACTTGATCTGGGCGTTATCCAGGGCCACCAGTTCCACCACAGCGGCGTGCAACTGATTGGTGTCGCGCATCGGCGCCGTGCAGCCTTCCAGGTAGCTCACCGTGGCGCCTTCGTCGGCGACGATCAGGGTGCGCTCGAACTGCCCGGTGTCCTTGGCGTTGATGCGGAAGTAGGTGGAAAGCTCCATCGGGCACTTGACGCCTTTGGGGATGTAGCAGAAACTGCCGTCGCTGAAGACGGCCGAGTTCAGCGCCGCGAAGAAATTGTCGCTGGTGGGGACCACCGAGCCCAGATACTGGCGCACCAGGTCCGGATGCTCCTTGACGGCCTCGGAGAAGGAACCAAAGATGATACCGACTTCGTGCAGCTTGGCCTTGAAAGTGGTGGCCACCGAAACGCTGTCGAACACGGCATCCACCGCGACGCCGGCCAGGATCGCCTGCTCCTGCAACGGGATACCGAGCTTGGCGTAGGTCTTGAGCAGTTCCGGATCGACATCGTCCAGGCTCTTGGGCCCGTCGCCCTTGGGCTTGGGCGACGAGTAATAAATAATGTTCTGGTAGTCGATCTTGGGGTAGTGGATGTTGGCCCACTCGGGCTCTTTGAGGGTCAGCCAGTGGCGGTAGGCCTTCAGGCGCCATTCGAGGAGCCATTCCGGCTCGTTCTTCTTGGCGGAAATCAGGCGGACCACATCTTCGCTCAGGCCGCGGGGGATGGCATCGGCTTCGATGTCGGTGACAAAACCCCACTTATATTCCTGATTCGCAAATGTTTCGATCGTGTTGGTGGAATCGCTCACCCGGATACGCTCCTAAGCCCTTGGCTCAATACCATCTTCGCCAATCTATACTTTATAGTCAAGATTACTCATCTAATGGATGCAGCGGCGGGCCGAACGGGTGCGAAAAGAGTCCGAAATGCGGAGCCCGCTCTCCCGGACACACCATTTCCTTAGGTATTTTGTTTGCGTGGGGCTTCGAAGTCAGGGGAAAGAAGAGGTTTATTTTGAGGGATGCGCTTTACTGCGGAGGACGCACCGGGTACGGAGGAAGCATGCCCCCGCGAACGGGGGCATTGATCGCGATGCGGGACGTCATTCCTCGGGCTATCCCCATGGACTACCCGGAAACTCGCATCGCCAGCCCCCGGAGCCCCTGTCGCCAGCGTTCAGTTCTCCTGGCAAGCCGACCAGATTGCCTGAATCTGGTCCGTTTCCTCTCGGCTCATCAGGTTCCCGCCGCGCAGCCACTTGCCCAATTTGCTCTTGAAATGCACGCGGTCGAACAG
>JADGNS010000202.1 GCA_017883355.1 Candidatus Solibacter sp. | reverse complement strand
GCGCGGTCCAGAACGGTTTCCACCTCGTGGGCGAGCTTCTGGACCTCCCACAGTTCCAGGAAGCCGGCAAGTCCCTTGATGGTGTGGAAACCCCGGAAAACGGAGTTTAGTGCCTCGCCGTCGGAAGGCTCTCGTTCGAGGGTGAGGACCTGGGCCTCGATGTTGACCAGGTGCTCCCGGCTTTCGACGATAAAGTCCGCCATGAGCTCCGGGTCCTGCGCCGGCGACCACTCAAGCGCAGTTTCCTGTGCGGGCGGGGCCAACGCCTTCTGCAGGTTTGCCACGCCCTCCTGCAGCACGGAAGAAACCTCGAGGGGTTCGTCGGATGGGGTCTGCGCCAGAGCCCGGAGCGCATCCCCGAAAACAGCGGCGGCCCCGACCACCGGCCCGGCATGCTCACGGGCCGCGGCAGCCGAGATCTTCTCCAGCGCGGGCAACCAGGCGGAGGCATCCGCGCTGTCCTGGGGCTCCCCGACCACCAACTGGAGAGCCATGTCTTCAATTTGTTGCCGCAACTCGCCGGACGGGTTCAATGGGAGACCTCTCAGAAGTTGTTTTCCGTGTCATCCAGAGGAAACCCGTCCCGGCCCGATGAGTGGCTCGCCATCGCCGGCGCAACCACCTTCGTGCGGCCGGCCTTGTGCAGGGAGTGGCCCAAAGCCGAGAGGTCCGCGGAGTGGGATGCCGTGTGCGCCTGCGGCGCCGGGGAGCGCCATGTGCCCACCTCCCGCGTGGCGGACTCGCGATGGCCTCCCACTAAGTGGCGCACCCGATCCACGATGTCGGAGAGAGTCTGCGCCTGTGCCGCCAGTTCCTCGCTCGCCGCCGCGCTCTCCTCGGCGCTGGCGGCGCTGCGCTGCGTCACCGCCTCCATCTGGGTCACCGCCGTGGCAATCTGTTCGATGCCGCGCGATTGCTCCTGGCTGCCCACATCCACTTCGTCGACCAGCACCTTGACCTGGGTGGCGCTGCCCGTGACCTGTTGGATGGAACTGGCCACCAGTTGTAGCTTCCTGTTGCCCTCGTTGGACTTGGCAATCGATTCCTCAATCAAGGCCGCGGTATCCTTGGCGGCCTGGGCGCTGCGATGGGCCAGATTGCGCACTTCGTCGGCGACCACGGCGAAACCCATCCCGGCCTCTCCGGCCCTGGCGGCTTCCACGGCCGCATTCAGCGCCAGGATGTTGGTCTGAAAAGCGATTTCGTCGATCACCCGAATGATCTTGGAGATTTTTTCGCTGGACGTGTTGATTTCTTTCATCGATTGGACCATCTCTTCCAGATTGCGGTTGGCATCTTCCACGCGGTGGGCCGTCTCCGTCATCAGTCCCGACACACTGCGCGTGTTCTCGGCATTGCGGCGGGTGATTGCCGTGATCTCCGTGGTGGAGGAAGAAGTCTCTTCGAGCGTGGCGGCCTGTTCCGACGTCCCCTGGGCCAGGGACTGGCTGGAGGCAGCGACCTGGCCGGCCGCGGCGGCTACCTGGCGGGAGCCTTCCATGAGTTCGGTGGCGGACTGGCGCAGCGTCGAGTTGGCAGCGCGCATCACGCCCAGCGCCACGGCCGTAACCGCGGCTGCCAGGGCCACCAGCAGCATCATGATCCACCGGGCGGAAGCGACCTGGCCGCGCGCCGACTGGCGTTCCTCCCCGATGAGCTTTTTGTTGATCTCGACCAGTTTCCTGCCATCTTCCCCGAGAGCCAGATACTGCGGCTTGATCTTCTCCGCGAGCACTTTGATGGCTCCATCCGGATTGCCTGCACCGACCAGTTGCTCCATTTCCGCGTAGGCCTGGTTCCACAGCGCAAAGCCCGCTTCCATGTGCGCCACGAGTTGTTTGCCCTCTTCGGTGACGAGCAGGGGGCCGACTTCGGCGAGCGCCTTGCGGAACGACTCCGAGCTCTCGCGGAAGAGTTGCCTGGAGGCGGTGGTCTGGCTGGCATCCTTCGCGAAGGTGAACATCACTGCGCCCCGGTGGCCCACCGCCATATTGGCTTCGGCGGTGTTCAGTATTCCCGCCAGCTCAATTTTCCGCTGCGTTTTTCCGGTGGCGTTTTCCAGCGAATCGGAAAGCGATCCCGCCGTGTGAAAGCTGAACCAGACGGTGATAGCCATCACGGCCGCAAGCGCGGCAAACGTGCTGGTGATTTTGGCGCCAAAGCTAAGAGAGTCTCTTTTCATGGGAAAGCCTTTCCTTGCGGTGCGGCTAGCGCACCATGGAGTTCAAGTTGTGCAAGTCCTGAGTGGACAGGACGCGCTCGATATCCAACAGAATCTTTACCTTGCCCTTGACCTTCGCCATGCCGAGCAAGTAGCCGCCAGAGTACTCCTCGCCGAAATCCGGGGTGTCTTCGATCTCCGAACCGGCGAGGTTGAGGACCTCGCTGACGCCATCCACCACAATCCCCATGAGGACTGCGCCAGACTCTCCCAGGACCTGCGTCACGATAATGCAGGTGCGCTGCGTGTATTCGGCCGCCGCCAGGCCGAACTTGAGGCGCAGGTCAATCACGGGCACAACCTTGCCCCGCAGATTGATCACTCCCTTGATGTGTGCCGGCGTCTGGGGAACCGCGGTGATTTCTTGCAGGCCCATGATTTCGCGCACTTTCAGGACGCGGATACCGAACTCCTCATTGGAGAGCTGGAAGGTGAGGTACTTGCCGGCGCGCGCATCGGATTGAGGGGCGGCGGCATCGTTCACAGTCATGGTCGTCGACATAGATTGCTCCAGGGAAACGCGTCTTCAGATCTCCAGCGCGCACACCGGGCTGGCCCCGTGAGGGACGGCGTGAGATTTCTCGCTGGGCGCCAGGCACATTTTGATCAGCAATGGATCTTCGTCCCAATGGAAACCGACGTGGATCCACTCGTTCGTGCCGGCGCTTCGGGTCTTGAAGTTGCGCCCGAATACGACCGTAGGGATGCTCAGCCCGAGCGGGCCGAGTTGGCTTTCGAGATCGGTTTTGACGCTGCCGATAATCATGTTAGTGAGTTCGGCGACGGCATCGAGCACGTCCTCATTGACGGACGTCGCCTCGGTCATGAGCAACGCCGCACAGATCCGGCAAGCCATTGCCGGTGAGCAGGTCAGGCTTCCGGTGCCGGCCCAACTGCCGGCGATGCCAATGAACGAAACGACGCCGTCGTTGGGCTCCGCAGAGGCGGCGTCGACCGTCACTTCGCCGCCGGTCAATTGGCCACCGAGCATGGTCGAGAAGACATCGCCAGCCGACCGGATGAGGGATTCGACAATCGTGTGGTGAAGGTTCATAACGTCAGCGCCGGCTCCAGAATTCCCACCAGCTTCTCCTTGATTTGGTCGGCCGTGAACGGCTTGCGGACGTAACCGGCGGCTCCGAGCCGGACGGCTTCGGCGACTTTGGTTTCGCCGCCCTCGGTGGTGATCATCACGACCGGTATCTTTTGCCACTGAGGGGACGCTTTGAGTGAGGCCAATAGCTGCAGACCGTCCATCTTCGGCATGTTGATGTCGCTGAGGACCAGGTCGATTCGATGCTGCGCCATCAGCGCCAGCGCATCCTGGCCATCGCCCGCCTCATGGATGGTCTGGATGGCCATGCCAGTCTGGCGGAGCACCCGCGTCAGAATCTTGCGGATCGCAGCGGAGTCATCTACAACCAAAACGTCGGAATCCATGTGCCTCCTTACAAGCTATTCATCGGATGGGAACCGGTTTTTCATTAGAACGGCGGGCAGAAAAATCGTAGAATCCCGGGCCAGCCGGCTGGGCGGCGCCGGCGGTTTGGGGCTAAAGTTTTTTCACGATACCGCCGATCAGTGTTCCAAGGAGCCTGGAGTGTGAGCAGACAGCTATCGCAGCAGGAAATCGACGCGGCATTTCAGAACCTGCAGGGCCGCAAGCGCGAGGCGCCCGCCGTGAAGTTCGATTTCCGGCGCCCGGACCGCATCCCGAAATCCCAGGTGCGCGCCATCCACCTGCTGCACGACACGTTCGTGCGCAATCTGGTATCGAGCCTCTCCGCCTATCTGCGCTCGTATCTGACGGTGAACCTGGTGAGCGTGGAGCAGTTATCGTACGCCGAATTTCTGGACGGGTTGCCCTCGCCGACCTGCATCGTTTCTCTCGGACTGAGCCCGTACGATGGCAACGGTGTGCTGGAATTGAACCCCAGCCTGGTGTTTCCGATCCTCGAGATGCTGTTGGGTGGCACCGGGAAGATGTCGACGACGCTGCAGCGCGACATTACGGAAATCGAGCAGCGACTGCTGGACGGTCTGTTCCGCATTATTCTGCAGGATCTGCGGGAGGCGTGGAAAGCGGTCACCAACGTGGATTTCACCATCGAAAGCATGGAGACCGAGCCGCAGTTGCTGCATCTGATGGCGCCCAACGAAGCCGTGGTATCGATTGGCATCGAGGTGCGCATCGGGGAGGCGGTGGGGATGATGAACATCGCCATGCCCTCGATCGTCATCAAGATGATGCGCCAGAAGTTCGACCAGCAATGGTCGGTGCGCAAGACGCACGCCAGCGAGGCGGAGCAGCGCCGCGTGCTGCGCGTGCTGCGCCAGGCGTCGTTGCGGCTGGAGGCGCGCATGGAGGGGCCCACGCTGGCGGTGCGCGATCTGCTGGAGTTGCGGGAGGGCAACCTGTTGACCTTCGATTTTCCCGTGGACCGGCCGATCGAACTGACCGTCAACGGCGTCCACAAGTTCACCGGGCAGGTAGTGAGCACCGGGAAGAAGCGTGCCTGTCTGGTGGAACTGGTGCGGCCGACACCGAGTCAGCGCAGGATCACGGAGGACGGCGAAGATCCGGATGGTTCCGGCGCGGGCGGGTGAAACTCGCGCAGCGCGTCCAGAAAGGCGCGGCCGCGGCGGCGGCCGTTGTCGCGAAACAGGGCGAAGTGTTGGAGGAAGACGAGCATGCCAAGCACGTCGGCGTCGCGGGTCTTGGTCATGCCGAGTTCCCGCTGCTCGGCAGTGCGGTATTCGGTGAGCGCATCCTGGACCGCGGTGAAGATCGCGCCGGCCAGCGGGTTATTGGGGCGGCTCTCGTAATAGACGCCGCTCTGGAGCGTACGGTAGGTGCGGATGAGGCCGTCGAGCGCCTCCAGGGCATCGCTATCGACCACGCCTGGGACCTGCATGGCGGCCTGGAAGATGGTGACGGAGAGGAAGGAGAGCAGGCGTTCGTTGGCACTCACCAATTTCTCGGTGACCTGGATGTCGCGGTTGGGGAATTCGGCAGGGTTGAGTGCCAGCGCTTTCTCGTGCTTGCGCCCCTCGCGGAGGAACTCGCAATCCAGGGGGCAATCCACGGTGACCTCGCGCTCGGCGCCGCAACACAAGGTGCAAATCTCACCGTGCACGCCCGGACAAAAACGGCGCGGACGGCGGGAGGAACAAATCGAGCACTGCATTTCCTTAGTATAGAAGGAGGATGATCCGGACCAATCTTTTCTTTAAAGTCGAAGTCGAGCACGAGCGGGACGAGCAGCCCGATCGGCTGGGGCGCGAAATCTGCCGGCAGATCATGAAATTCTACGGGGTACGGGAGGCGGAGCTCACCAATTTCACGAAAGCGGACGAATAGCCGCGGGCGACAGCATCAGTTCATAGGTGCGCAGGAAGAACGCGTCGGTCATGCCGGCGATGTAATCGCACACCACGCGGTGCGCCGGAGCCTCCAGCGCCTGCTGGGCATAAGGCTGGGGCAGGCGCTCGGGGCTGGCCAGGAAGAAGCGGAACAGTTCGGCGATGCGCGCCATGGAAAGCCGGCGGTCGCTGCCGAGGGCGTCCGAGGCGTAAACCCGGGTGTACAGGAAGCGCTTGAGGGCGCGGCTGGTTTCGCCGGCTTCGGGGGTGAATTGGGCCAGGCGCGCGGGGTGAGCGCGCACATCCTCGAAACCCGCCGCGCCGCTGGCTTCGGCGGCGGTCACGGTGCCTTCAATCAAGCCGGAAACCAGCAGGTCGATCAACTGGCGCAGGGCTTCGTAGAAGCGTTCGCGCTCCGTGGCGCCGGGGAACTGGGTTTCCACCGCCTGGTGGATCTCGCGATACTGGGGCACGGCTTCGGACACGTCTTCGGCGACGATCAGGCCGGCGGACCAGGCGTCGTCGAGGTCGGCCGTATTGTATGCCACCTCGTCGGCCGGGTCGATCAGTTGCGCTTCGAGCGGCGGGCGCCAGCCGGGCAGGTAGGCATCCAACAGGGGGCTCTCGCCGGCAGCGAAATCGTGGGAGTGTTTGACGATCCCTTCGCGGACTTCGAAGCTCAGGTTCAACCCGGGGAAGCGGGCGTAGCGCAGCTCGAAGCTTTCGACGATCCTCAGCGCGTGCAGATTGTGGTCGAAGCGCTCGCCGAAGCGCTCCATTTCACCGTTCAGTGCCTCCTCGCCGGCATGCGCGAACGGGGGGTGCCCGATATCGTGGGCCAGCGCCAGGGCTTCGGTGAGATCCTCGTCGAGTTGCAGGACGTTGGCCAGGGTGCGCGCGATCTGCGCGACTTCGATGGTGTGGGTGAGGCGGTTGCGGAAATGGTCGGAGAGGCCGGGAGTGAAGACCTGGGTCTTGGCTTCCAGGCGGCGGAAGGCACGGGAATGGACCACGCGGTCGCGGTCACGCTGGAAAGCGTTACGGTAGGGGTGTTCGGGTTCTGGATAGCGCCGTCCCCGGCTTCGGTCGACCGGAAATCGCAGCCGCGCCAGCATGAAAAAGCGGCTACTGCGCCGGAATTTCGGCCAGCAGGGAGAGCGCCACTTGTCCCACGCTGCTTTGCCGGGTGCGCAGCGGGTCGAGCAATTTGCGCGCCTCGGCGGGCTTCTTGGGCGCCAGGAAGCGAGCCAGCGAGATGGTGGCCTGGTCCGCGGAGACGAAAACCGTCGGGTTGGCGATCAGATCGCGCAGCGCTTTTTCGCCCTGGTCGGCACGGCCGTCGGAAAAGTAGATTTCCGCCAGGGAGAGCTTGGAGAGCGACGCATACTTTGCATCGCCCTTCTGCGCCACTTCCTGAAACAGCTTTTCAGCTTCGGCCAGTTTCCCCTGGTCGGCCTTGATCGCGGCCAGATAATATTGAGCGATCTCGCCCTCCGCGCTGCCGGAGTGCCTGGTTTCGAGTTCGGTAAAAACGCGCACCGATTCCTGGTCCTTGGCTTCCTGCGTGGGGAACGCCAGGCCGCCATTGCCGGATTGGCCGACCGCCGCCTCCTGAACGCGGATGGCATTGGCCAGCGCCTGCTGCCGGGTGGTATGCTGCCCCCGCTGGTAGATGGTATAGCCAGAGACCAGTACGATCACGCCGATGGCAATGGCGCCGTACTTGGCGGCTTCGTTCTTGTGATGCTCAAAGAACGAGATGCCATGTTCGACTTCGAGGGCGAACTTGTCGGTTTTTAATTCCTTGCGCGTAATTCTGGACACGAAAACCTCAGGATGTAATGGAAGCTCTATCTTAGCACGCGCCGCTGCGGCGGGCACCATGGGCTGGGGCGTCTGGGAGCGGGGAACCGGCACGCGCCGCCGCGGCGGGCACCATGG
>JADGNS010000201.1 GCA_017883355.1 Candidatus Solibacter sp. | reverse complement strand
GCACCATTTGCTTGAGCCCGAGTTCCCTGGCGAAGGCCATGCGCTCGTCCAGGTTCTCTTTCAGTTCCCGGAAGTTGTAGTGACAGCTCTCGCAGCGCAAGCCGGCGGCTTCGATGGTGTGGCGCATCTGGGCGGCGGTGAGCGAGGCCAGCGGGCGGAATTCCGCGTAACTGGGCGGCGAGCACATCTCGATAGTGCGGTAGCCGATGGTGGCAAGTTCGCGCAGCGTGCCTTCGAAGTCTTTGGCCAGCGCCTCGCGCACGGGATAGACCTGGCAGCCGATCGGCATGCCCAACGGGTCGGCGTGGAGCGCGAGCGGCGCCGCGGCGAGGGCGGCGGGCGCCGCATTGAGGAATTGCCTTCTGGTGAGGTTCATACCGATTCGGGGCTCCAGCCCTTGCGATACTCGCGCGAAAGATATTTATTGGCTTCGGCGACGTTGGTGATCTTGCGGTTGGCCGCGTCGTAGAACAGGCGGCGGCGGGTGCGCAGCGCCACGGCGTAGAGGTTGACCGCCTCGGAGATTCCGCCGGCTTGGAGGAAGCTGCCGGGCGATTGGGCGCCGCCTTTGCAGGCCGCGGCCCACTGGCGCAGACCCGGCGACAACTGTGCGGGCTCGCGGGGAGCGCGCGTCGCGGTGGCGGTGGCGGGGAAGCCGCTCATCCGGCGCTCTGGAATCAGGCGCGGATTCTCCACCCGGAAGCCCGCCAGGATTTTGCCCTTGTCGCCGACGAACATCATGGCCTCGGCGGGGAACTCCTTGCGATCTTCATCGAGTTCCGGCGGTGTGGGGGGACGCAAGCCGCCTTCGTACCAGATCAGGTCCACGGCGCCTCGCTGGCCGCGCGCCGGATACTGGAAGCGCACGACGCTGGCGGAGGGGAAGGAGAAATCGTTTTTCACCCCCGAAGCGGCGCCGTCGGTCAACACCTGGTCGTGGCTGGCCATTGGCTCGATGCTGGTGGGGCCGGCAAGATCGAGCGCGCGGAACACGGTCCACAGGCTGTAGTGCCCCATGTCGGCCATGGAGCCGCCGCCGAAATCGTACCAGCCGCGGAACACCATGTGGGTGTAGTTGGGATGATAGGGGCGCTCGCGCTCGGGGCCCAGCCAGAGGTCCCAATCGAAGCCTTCGGGGACGGGCGGCGTATCGGTGGGGAGGGTGGGATACTGCGGCCACACCGGGCGGTTGGTCCAATTATGAATCTCGCGTAGCGTGCCGATGGAGCCGTCACGGATCCAGCCGAGCACCTGCTCCATGCTCCCGTTGGAGTCCCATGGCATGAAGTGGGTGGACACGCCGGTAGAGCGCGCGGTCTCGATCACGCGTTCGGCTTCCAGCAGGCGGTTGGCGATCGGCTTGTGCACGATCACGTGCTTGCCGCGCTTCATGGCGGCGATGGCGATGACGCCGTGCAGGTGGTCCGGGGTCATGATCTTGACGGCATCCAGGTCCTTCTCTTTTTCGAGGAGCTCGCGAAAATCGGCGTAGGCGGAGCAACCCTGGCTGCCGTAGAAGGTATTGACGAAGTTCTGGCCGACCTCGCGGCCGCCGGGGATAATGCCTTCGCTGCCGGCGCGCCAATCGGGCTTGTTGAGCGTGCGGCGGATGTCCCGGAGCAGGCCATCGCGCGACCAATCGCGGTACCCGGCCGGGTACTTGCAGGGGTCGCAGACGGAAACCACTTGAATTTCGGGCGCGGCCAGAAGCGGCGGCAGCTCGCGCAATCCCTCGGTGCCGGTGCCGATGTGGGCGAGGGTGATTTTATCGCTGGGCGGGACCTCTCCGGAGCGCGCCAGCAGGCGGCGCGGAAGGATGGTGAAGACAGCCGCACCGGCTGCCGTTCCCAGAAACTTGCGGCGGTTGGAATCGCTGGACATATACCTCCCGGACAGCGCCGCGCATTGGAAGGCGCGGCACGGTCGTATGATAGCCGGAATAGCGGCGAGGGTCCAGGGGGTAGTGGCTACTGAATGTCGGTGACCTTCCCGTCGGTGAAGGTGATCTTCAGGTCCTTGTACATATAGATCTTCTTCGAACCCAGATCCACGATCTTCAGCGGCTCGCCCTGGATCGACTTGACATCGTCGATGGAGAGGCCGAGGGAGAGAGTCGGCGGCGGCAGCGCGCCCGCATCGCCGGACTGGCTGACCGCCTGCTGCTCCGCGCGGTCCGCCTCCTGGACGACGCTGGTCAATTCGCTGGCCACGTTGGCGTCGGGCTGCGCTTCCCGCGCGTAGGGCGAGTCGATGGTACCCGCACTGCCTTGCGGCAGCGAGGGCAAGCCTCCCTGACCCTGCTTCGACTGGAGATCGCTCATGCCGCGATCGATGGTCGCCAGCATCTGGTTGTGCATCTCCTGCAAATCCTGCAACTGCACGGAAACCATGCTGCCCTTGCGGCA
The DNA here is from genome assembly GCA_017883355.1 of Candidatus Solibacter sp. Lineage (GTDB taxonomy): Bacteria > Acidobacteriota > Terriglobia > Bryobacterales > Bryobacteraceae > Solibacter. The sequence continues at coordinate 5,137 of JADGNS010000201.1, read as the reverse complement.
GTCCCTTCCCCGGCTGGAAAGCACGATCAGGTCGGCCGAGGGGGAATTCGGCGGGGGCGCGCCGTTCATCTGCAGCACGTCGCCCTCGCCGATCGAGCACTCGCCGGCATTGGAATTGACCGCGAACGAGGCGTGCACGACGAATACATGCGGCCCATTGTCGGTGAAGATATTGGAGTCCTGCCCGCCGCCGTTGGCCATCTGACCCTCCGCCCGCTCGCGATCGATCTGGCGGCGGACTTCATCGGCGATCGCCTGCTTGACTTCCGGCGACATGGGCGCGGACTGGCCGGAATCCTGGTAGCCGCCATCCTGGTAGATGGATGGGGCCGAGCGCGCGGCCATTCTCTCCTGGTAAGCGGATTCCAGGGTGGCGGCGATCAGGAAATCCGTCAGCCACAGGGAGGGACTGGCGTACACGGGATAAGGCGTGAAGTATCCGCCGTAGTATCCGTACCACGGGCTGCCCGTCCATCCCCATCCGTAGGAGATGGGCCGCGCCCATGGATTGTAGGCGTACGCATAGAAGGTGGGGCGGTAGTAGCGGACCGGCGTGTAGACCGCCAGCGTGATCCCGTTATAGACTCGCGGCCGGTAGAAACGCGCCTGCGGGACGCCGTTGTAGATGTACGTGCGTTTGACGACGGTGGTGTTGCCGATCACCACCGAACGCTGCACATAGCCATGACCGGGCGCGCTAGAGACCACGATGCGGCCTCCGGGCCTGACCATCTCGACGCGCCGCGGCGCGTTTGGCGGATGGTAGACCACGGTGCCATTCGACATGTGGACCTGCTGCACTTGCCCGCTGGAATCCCGATGAATCACGTCGCCGGAGCGGTTGGTGAAGGTTCGGGGAGGCGCCGAAGGGTTCTGTCCGCGGGAAGGGTCCGCCCCACGGCCGAAGGTGCGGCCGGGTTCGGCTCCGGGCTGATTGCCAAAGGTCCGCCCCGGCTGCGCACCGGAAGCGGGCTGCGGATTGCGGTATACCGGCACGCTGTTGGGTTGCGCATCGCGCGGCCGCTGTGTCTGAGCGGGCGGGCTCACGGACGGCGTGTGCTGCAGTTGCGACGGAGTTGTGGCGTCGTGGCGCTGCTGGTCCTGCGGGTTGTGCTGCTGCGGCGGCGCGGTGTGCTGCTGATCCCGCATGGTGTTTTGTTGCGGGGGCGCGGTGTGCTGCTGCGGCGGCGCTGTGTTCTGTTGCGGCGGCGCGGTATGCTGCTGCTCCCGGGTGGTGTTCGGTTGCGGGGGCGCGGTGTGCTGCTGCTGCTCCCGCGTGTTGTGCTGCTGCGGCGGAGCGCTGTTGTCGGCTTTCTTCCTGTTCTCTTGGGACTTCTTCTCGGGCGGCTTGCTGTCCTGCGCATGCATCAGCATGGCGGAGGTGGCCAACGTCAAGCCGAACACAGCGCATCTGGCAATCTTGTTAGATAAGTTCATGAAATCACCTCTTGTGGCGGTCCGCTACTGCACATTCGGAAACCTTCCCGTCCACGACCGAAAATCTCAGGTCATTATTAAGATAGAACTTCTGAGCGCCGAGATCCACTATCCTGTCGGGCTGCCCCCGGGGTTCGGGGACCCGGCGTCAGCAGTCCGACAAACTGGAGCCATTTCTGGTGGTGGGGTTTGAGTAGTAGCCGGGGTCGGCGAATTTTTCCTGAAAAATACGCTCCCAGCGCGCGTTATCGCAGCACGTGCGGCAAGTGCAGCCAATGGCGCAGCCGGGGGCTTTATGCACTCGGATGGGTTTGACGACGGTTTCGGCCGAAGCCCGGCGACGCGAGCCCCGCACTTGCTGTCCGATGCTGGCCAGGAGAATCTGGATGGTTTCGGGAGTGCCAAGTTGCATTGTTTATCCGCTCTCTTCTCGTGTAAATACCCGATATGCTATCTAGTCCGATTCTGACAGGAATATGCCCGGGGGAAAAGGGATATCGTGAGTATTTAACCGACAATTATGCGGGGTATTCGCGTAGATCGAAGGTTAACTATTGGGGTGTGAACGCCCGCGATAGGTTAAGGGTAAACAGGATTAGCAGCCGAACGCTATCAATTGTTAATATTGAGTGACATCGATCGGCCCCAGAAGCCGCCACGGCGCGGAGGACTCCCGTTTGAAGGTTCTGATCGCGGACGACAACCCGGTATTTCAGAGCGTACTCAAGGTCATGCTGACCAATTGGGGCTACAGCGTGGTGGCGGCTTGCGACGGGACAGAGGCCTGGCGGATACTGCGAGCGCCAGACGCACCTCGTTTGGCGATTCTGGATTGGATGATGCCCGGCATGGACGGGATTGACGTGTGCCGCCTGGCGCGCGCGGCATTCGGACGCAGCGTGTACGTGTTGATTCTCACCGCCAAAACACAGAGCGAAGATCTTGTCGCGGCAATGCAAGCCGGGGCCGACGACTACGTCACCAAGCCGTTGCAGTCCCAGGAACTCCGCATCCGTCTGGCCGCAGCATGCCGGATTCTGGATTTGGAGGAACGGCTGGCGATCGCTTTGGGCCAGGTCGCTTCGCCGGCAGGGGAAGGGCCGATCCCCGCTCCAGGCATGTCCACGGGCGGCGGCGGCGATCAAGGATTACAGGCGCCCCACTAGGAGGGGACCGGATTTGGCCCTCGATTCGCGCGCCAAATGGCTGTTCCATACCCGTGATAGATATTTTTTTCTGGACTCCGGCGCCGGAAACTGCTAATCTCCCGCCAATAGCGCACATTTGAAGGGGACCTAATGAACGTTCTTCACGACGAGTTGAAACGTGACCTGATCGATCGCGGATTTTCGCGCCGGAGCTTCGGCAAGATCGCCGCCATGATAACCGCCGGAGCGACGCTGCCGTTCTACAACGAGCCAGCCCTGGCGCAACTTTCCAAAGTCAACGCGCCCCCGGATGCCGTGCTTCTGAATGCCAACGAGAACCCGCTGGGGCCCTGTAAGGAAGCGCGCGAGGCCGCCGCGAAGATGATCGAACATGGCGGACGCTACCGCTATAGCGAAGCCGACCGGGTGCAACAGATTCTGGCGCAGCAGGAAGGCGTCAAGCCGGACTACGTGCGGATCTACGCCGGTTCCAGCGCTCCTTTGCACCAGGCGGTACTGGCCTTCACGGGGCCCAAGCGTCCGTTCGTGATGGCCGACCCGGGTTACGAATCGGGCGCCGGCGCCGCGGCATTCATCGGCGCCGAAACCATCCGTGTGCCGCTGATGAAGGACAATGGCTACGCGCACGATGTGAAGGCGATGGTGGCCGCCAGCCCCACGGCCGGCCTGATCTACATCTGCAATCCGAACAACCCCACCGGGACGCTGACCTCGGCATCGGACATCGAGTGGCTGGTGGCCAACAAGCCGGCGGGCAGCGTGGTGATGATCGACGAGGCCTACACGCACATCGCGGGCGCTCCGTTCCATACCGGCATGGTGGCCGCCGACAAGGACGTCGTGGTGCTGCGCACGTTCTCCAAGATCTACGGCATGGCGGGGCTGCGCGCCGGAGCCGCGATCGCGCGTCCGGACCTGCTGCGGAAGCTTGGCGGGTTCAGCGCCGGCATGATGCCGATTACCGGCATGGCGGCGGCGAGCGCGAGCCTGGAGGCGAAGTACGTGATTGCCGAGCGGCGCAAATTAATCGGCGATGTCCGCGAGGAAACCTACGGCTTCCTGGAGAAGCACAATTTCAGCTATGTGCCCGGCAAGTCGAACTGCTTCATGATCGACGTGAAGCGTCCCGTGCGGGAAGTCATCAGCGCACTGCAAGGCGAGAAGGTCTACGTCGGGCGCCCCTGGCCGGTCTGGCCGACGCACATGCGTGTCACCGTCGGCCTGGCCGGAGAGATGAAGAAATTCCAGGATGCATTGCTTAAGGTGATGGCGTGATGGGCTGCCGCTAAGCACACTGCGCCGCCGATGAACACCGATAAGGGTTCTGTTTCTTATCAGCGTTCCTCGGCGGCCAACGCCCTTTAAGCGTGAGCGAGGACGGCCGAATGGGCAGCCTCTTCATCGATGTCGGCAATCCCTGTGCCGGCGAGCTGTTCGTTGATAAACCAGACCTGAAACTCGTTCGTCCGGAGAACGTCAGAGACCAGCATGTCATTGGTTCCATCGTCGCCATCGGCGACCGCGGTGTGGGCCGCTTCGCGGGCTGCGGCGATGATGAGCTCGTGGGCCTGCAACAAGCGGAACAACTGAATGGTATGGTCTTCGCGGCCGCGGGGCGGGCGGGCAATGCGCGTGGTTTCGGCAACATCGGGAGCCATGGCAATGGCCACTCCGCCGAGGGTCTGAATGCGTTCGGCGATGGTGTCGACCAGCTCAGCCTGCTCGCCGTAGTGCTTATCGAAGAGCAGGTGGAGTTGGTAAAACGTGGCGCCGGAGACCTGCCAGTGGTGCTTTTTGTACAAATCGCGCAAGGTCATGGTGTCGGCGAGTATCTGATTAAGCCCGTTGGCGCTGGCCAGGCGAACCTTATGATCGAGCGATAAGGGCCGGTTTGCCACGGTTCCATACTTCTGGATTTCAGTCTCTTGCCCGTTGAGGGGCGACTTTTTGAGTAAAAGTTTCTGTTTCATGGTTCTCCTCCCCTACCGGCAAGCATGCCACGGACCTTTGGACGTCCGTGCACGTTTTTCCCAAGACGAAGCATTGGCAGGTCAAGTGCTCCCAAAACCGTATGAAGACGCAAGACGATGAAGGTATGCGAACGTACAGCACCATTGCGGTGAAAGAGAAGGGGCTGGGTCCCGGTTCGGCGGGCCAGTCCGGGGACACGCAGGGGTTGTCGGACGTCGCGGAGGCAGGCACGGAGAGTGTGGAAGAACTGGTCGAAGAGGGGCAATCCTTCGAGGCCGACGTGATCAACGGTGTGGAAAATGCACCGGACGCGGACATGGCGGAGGTGCACACGAAAGAAGTTCCGGAGGACGATGTGCCGGGTGAGTACCTGGGCGGAGATTAGGCCGAGCGGCATAGACCGCGATTCGCGCCTCCGGCCGGTTTGCGAGATATGTCAGATATATATAATGAGATCGTGGCGAAACGTAAAGGCACGAAGAAGAAGGCGGTGCCTGGGTTTCCATCGGAAGACAGCGAACGCAGGGTCTGGGAAGACATGCGCGAAGCCTACCGCAGGC
>JADGNS010000200.1 GCA_017883355.1 Candidatus Solibacter sp. | reverse complement strand
ACCTCAAGGTCGACCTGATGCGTGCCGGCTTTCGCTCCGAGAACGCCCTGGCCGTCTTCTACGGCCTGCGCATCGTGTGTACTCTGGCGATGCTCGTGTTGTGTATCATGCTCGAGGCCAGGATGCCGCCCAATCCAGTCATGAAACTCGGCCTCATGGCTTCCGGCATCGGCGCCGGCTGGATCTTGCCCCGCTTCTTCCTGGAAAAGAAGGTTGCCAAGCGCCAGGATGTGCTCCGCCTCTCCCTGCCCGACGCTCTCGATCTTCTCGTGGTCTCCATCGAGGCCGGCTTGGGTTTGGACCAGGCCATCCAGCACGTCGCCCGCGAACTCTATGGCAGCCATCCGGAACTCAGCGATGAGATGTCCCTGGTTACCCTCGAAATGCGCCACGGAAAGCGGCGCAGCGAGGCCTTGCGTAATTTCGCCGAACGCACCGGCGAGCCCGAGTTCCGCAAACTGGTCGCCATTCTGATTCAGAACGATCGCTTCGGCACCAGCATGGGCGAAAGCCTCCGCACCCATTCCGATTTCCTGCGCGTGCGCCGCCGCCAGGAAGCCGAAGAGCGCGCCGGCAAGGTCGGCGTCAAACTCGTATTTCCGATTTTCTTTTTCATATTGCCCTCCATGCTGATTGTGGCGGCGGGGCCCGGCATCCTACAAATCTTCAAATACCTGTTCCCAATGATGAAAACGATAGGGTGAACACACAAAGGAGCACACAGACGATGAGCGACGCAATTATGCAGACAGCTATCTGGATCGCCGCGGGGGGCATCATGATGCTCTTCCTCAAACGGCGGCGGTCGCGCAAGAGTACCCGGTAGCCAACTAAAGGAACCAATTCCTCGAAAGGAGAAACCATATGGATCTCGTGATGCAAGGAGCGATCTGGCTGGGCGCTGGTGTGACTCTCGTCATGCTTCTCTCACGCCGCCGCAGGCGCCGCACCGTTCTCTAATATTCCATCTGAAGATGGCTGGTCCGAAGCGGGCAGTTCCGGACCTTCCGCCAGCCACGATTTCCCAATGTCGATCCAACTTGTCGTGAGCAAACAGAATCGGGATGGCGGCTGGCCCTATGTCCGGGGATCTTCCTGGACGGAGCCGACAGTCTACGCCATCCTGGCCTTGCTGGCCTCTGGCGAACTCGCCCCGGCGCGCCGCGGCCTCGATTGGTTGCGCGCCTCGCAGTTGCCCGATGGCGGCTGGCCTCCGCAAACCGGTTTCGACGAAAGCACCTGGGTGACCGCCCTGGTGGCCCTGCTCCCTCCCGAAAAACTCGGAAGCTCCATCCATGCCCGTGCCATCGACTGGCTGTTATCCACCAGCGGAGAAGAATCCTCCGCGTTGTACCGTGTCCGCCAGTGGCTCTTGGGCACGCCCCAAGAGCCCGAACTGGAATTCCCGGGCTGGCCCTGGATACCAGGCTCGGCGGCGTGGGTCGCTCCCACCGCGCTGTCTATGCTGGCGCTGCAAAAAGAATTGGGCCGCCGGCCCTCACCGGCCATTCGGCGCCGCGTCGATCAGGGCCGCAGTTTCCTGATGCGGCGCATGTGCCAGGGCGGCGGCTGGAATCACGGTTCGGTACGCGCACTCGGCCACGAAGCCGCCCCCTACCCCGAAACTACCGGCATGGCGCTCGCCGCCCTGCGCGGCGTTCGCTCCCCCGAAACCGACCACGCCCTCGAAGTCGCCGGGCGCTTCCTCGGCGAATGCCGTTCCGCCGACGCTCTCAACTGGCTCCGCATCGGCCTCATCGCCCACGGCCGCCTCCCCGATGGCTACTGCCCGCCGGCCCAATTGGCCTGCCGGACGCTGCCCGAAACGTCGCTCGATATGCTCGTCGCCGGAGCGCAAAAAAGTAACGATCTCTTCTGGGGCTGATCATGGCGCAACCACTTACCAGACGCGAATGGTTGACCGCCACCACCGGCGCCGCCCTCATGACCGGGTGCGGTATCCAGATGCGCAGCATCGCGCCGGCGCGCGTTTCCATCCTCAAGGTGCCCGCCTACGACCAGACCGTCTACGACACCATGCGCCGCCTCCTGATAGAGCATCTCGGCGACGTCCGCGGACGCAACATCCTCCTGAAACCCAATCTGGTCGAGTTCGAACCCTCCAGCAGCATCAACACCCACCCCATGCTCGTTCACGCCGCCTTTGAGGCGTTCCGTGCCCTGGGCGCCGCTACCGTTCGCATCGCCGAGGGACCCGGCCATCGCCGCAACACCCTCGACCTGGCCGAAGCCGCCGGATACTTTCATACCGTCCCGGACTTCGAGGATCGCTTCGTCGACCTCAACCTGGATGAGGTCACCCGCGTGCGGCCCACCGCGCAGTTCTCCCGCATCAAGAAGCTCTACCTGCCCAACAGCGCGCTCGGCGCCGACCTGCTGGTCTCCATGCCCAAGATGAAAACCCACCACTGGGCGGGCGCCACGCTCTCCATGAAGAACCTCTTCGGCGTGGTTCCCAGCGGCATTTACGGTTGGCCCAAGAACGTACTCCACTGGGCCGGAATCGACGAATCGATTGCCGATCTGCATGCCGCTTTTCCGCACCATTTCGCCATCGTCGATGGCATCGTCGGCATGGAGGGTAACGGCCCCATTCAGGGCACTCCCAAACACGCTGGAGTGCTCGTGGCCGGCAGCGACCCGGTAGCCGTGGATGCCACCTGCTGCCGCGTCATGCGGATCGATCCCATGCAGATCCGCTACCTGCAACTCGCCGCCCGCCGAGCCGAGTCGCAGATTACCGAAGACCATATCCGGCAGATTGGAGAATCCATCCAGAGCGTGTCGACGCCTTTCGAACTAATTCCCCAGTTCCAGAGAATTCGGTTGGAGAATACCTAAATGCGAAAATCGTGGTACCTCGCGCTATCCATCCTTCTGCTGATCCCGGTTTTCTGGCAGCCGCGCGTCCAGGCCGGCGATCTCTCCAGTCATATTTACAGCGCCTGGTTGCCCCAGTTGATCGAAACCGGCCGCACCCAGGGACTGGTCATCGTCAGCCAGACCACGAACATTCTGTTCGACCTCATGCTGGGCGGCTTGTTCCGCCTCTTCGGCGCCGAATCGGCCCAGCGCATTTCGGTTTCCATCGCCGTGCTGGTGTTCGTTTGGGGAGCCTTCCGGTTTATCTCCGTCGTGGGCGGCCGCCCTGCCTGGCACCTGCTGCCGTGCGTTGCCATGCTGGCCTACGGCTGGGTCTTCCACATGGGCTTTTTCAATTTCTACCTGAGCATGGGCCTGTGCTTCTGGGCGCTCTCCGTGGCTTGGGAGTGGCATCCGCGCCGCGTCGCCTTCGCCGTGCCTCTGCTCGTCTTGGCCTATCTGGCACACGCCCTGCCGTTCGTGTGGACCGTCGGCCTGCTGGTGTACCAGGCCCTGGCGCGGAAGATATCGCCACGCTCCCGCGTTTTCGTTACCGCGGGCTGGCTGCTGGGCATGGTGCTGCTGCAGGTTGTGGTCGGGCGAACCACGTTCTCCCGCTGGTCGCCACACCAGATCAAGATGGCCACCGGCGCCGACCAGGTTTGGGTTTTCGACAGCAAATACTACGTGGTACTGCTCGGACTGCTCATCGTATGGACGCTCTTGTTTCTGAATTTGCTGAAGGATTCCGGCCCGCGCTGGGTGGTGTCGAGTGTTCCCTTTCAGTTCTGCGTGATCAGCGCCGCGGCGGTCTTCATTCTGCCCACCACCATCCTGCTGCCGGGCTTCCATCAAACCCTCGTCTATATCGCCGAGCGTATGTCGCTTGGCGTGGGCATCTGCGTCTGTGCGCTACTCGCCGCCGCGCAGCCCCGCTGCTTCCAGCGTTATGCCATGGCCCTGGTGGCCGTGGTTTTCTTCGGATTCTTGTACCGCGATGAGAAAGCTCTCAATACCATCGAGGGGCGCTTGGATGGCGTGATCTCGCGCATCTCGCCTACCCAGCCCCTGCCCAGCCACCCCCTGTCGCGGTTCATTCTTCACTCGGGCGGCCCTACGGCCATCCCCAACGGCCCTACGGCCATCACCAACGGCGCTGCGGCCATCACCAACGGCCCTACGGCCATCACCAACGGCCCTACGGCCGTCTCCAATTGGAAAGAAGGTACGCCGTGTGGAAACACATCGCTGTAGGCATTACCGGGTTTGTTCCCCTTGAGCGGAACCGTCCGCGGCTCGCGGATTGGCCGCGGCTTGCCGACTGGCCCTGGCGGAAGATCTTGGCGGACGCCGGCCTTCTGGCGGCTTTTGCCGTGACTTCCTCCCTGCTGATTCGCGGCTGAACCCCGCGGTGAACCCCGAGGTGAACCCCCGCGGTCCTCAGCCGCCCGCGTGCCCCGGGCTAGCCAGCATCACCATCAGGTTCCAGATCACCAGGCCGCCATACCAGTACGAGATCCAGCGGATGATGTGAGCTTTGTTCATGTAGACACAGAGAGCGCCGATCCCCAGTGCCAGTACCTTCGAGGCAATCACCCCCGCGGCCGGTCCGGCATGCATCATCAGCCGGATGAACGGACTGGCTTCCACCGCGCCCACTCGAAAACCGAGGAGCGTGGTCAATAGATCCAGCAGTTGCAAGTATATGAAGACCTGGTAAATTCCCATGGAATATTTCCGCTGATAACTTATCGGCCGTCCTCTGGAAACAGTTTAGCCTGTCTGTCATAAAAATAATCCCTGGTTTTGTACCGCTTGTACTGGGGGAGACAACCTGCTCTAGTACAAAACAAGGGTTTTAGAACTTTGTCCTGATTATTTATTGTTCGTGTGACTGGCTCCCCCCCGAAGCCCGCCGGGAAGCGGTCTGCTAAATTGGTGAACAGTGACTCCTTCGGCGTTGAGCCCGTTCCTGATGGTGGAATCCAGTGGACGGCGTTTTCCCCTGGGCGTGGGGCAATCCTGGGCCATTGGACGCGGCGATGGCTGCGTCGTGATGCTCGACAGCCGTTCGGTATCGCGGTTGCACGCGCTGATCCAGCGCCGGGACGCCGGAGATCTGGCCCTGGTGGATCTGGGCAGCCGCAACGGTTCCTTTGTCAACGGGGCCCGCGTCAGTTTTCCGGTAGCGCTCCACGACAAAGACAAGGTCCTGTTCGGCGATCAGCAACTCATCTTCTGCAACCCCGCGCCCTCCGGATCCCCGCTGGCGGTCTCCGCCCTGGACGAGCGGGACGCGCCCACCACCGCCTTGCACACCAACTCTCTCACCACCATCCTGGTGGTGGACATCCGCGATTTCACCCCGCTGGCGCGCAGCCTGCCGGAAGCCCTCCTCTCCCAGACCATCGGCACCTGGTTCCTGCGCGTCGGGCAGATTACCCAGCGGCTGGGGAGTTGGGCGCAGAAATACATTGGCGACGCGGTCATGGCGGTGTGGGTCCACGATCGCCCCGCCCAGGCGGGCGCCGACATCCTGCGCGTACTGCGCGCCGTGAGCGAAATCAACGCGGCCACCGCGGAGATCAGCAAAACGCTGGCCTTACCCGCCCCGTTACGGATCGGCGCCGGCATGAATACCGGTCCGGCCATTCTGGGCGGCACGGAATACACCGCGCTCGGCGACACCGTCAACGCCGCGTTCCGCCTGGAATCCGCCACCAAGGCGATCGGTCTCGGCGTAGCGCTGGGCGAGCGCACCTATCGCGAATTGGCCGCCCCGGCGCGCACCGGCTTCGTCCGCCGCGAAGTGCAACTCAAGGGATACGACGGAGCCAGTATCGCCTGGGCCATCTCCTTCGAGGCCCTGCAGGAAATGCTGCGGTCCGGCCCGCGGCCGTGAGACAACCGGTCGCTACATATACTCCGGAATCTGAATCCCCAGGATCGACCCGGTGCGCTCCAGTTGACGCCGGAAGAAATCCGTCATCCACAGCAGGAATACCTTCCTCTCGCGATCCGGTTCGTGAATGATCGGGTACTTCTGGTAGAAATTGCTATACGCCTGCGCCAGTTGGAAGGCGTACCGCGCCACGTGGGCCGGCTCGCCCGAATGCACCGCGTTCTCTACCGCCGAATCCACCTTGGAAGCCGCCAACAGCATCTGCCAGAAATCTTCGCTCTGGAGCTGGCGCGCCATCGCCAGGGTATCGAGCTCGCTCGCGAAGTCGGGAATCCGCTCGCCGCGCTCCTCCAGCTTGCGCAGAATGTTGCGCGCGCGCACCGCCGCGTATTGCACGTACGGGCCGGTCTCACCCTCGAAGCTCAACGCTTCCTGCAGGTCGAAGGCGATTACCGTATTGCGCGTGAACTTCAGCAGGAAATAACGCAGGGCGGCGATAGCGATCTGCGTGGCCACGTGCAGATTCCGCGCCGGGGCGTCGTCGGGGTGCCGCGAGCTCACCTCTTCCAGCGCTTTAGAGATCAGGCTGTCCATCAGATCGTCGGCCTTCACGCCCAGCCCTTTGCGCCCCGAGACTTCCACGTACGGCCGCTTGCGGTCTTCCTCGGAGAGCGGAATGCCCAGGTCCGCGCAGCAGCGCGGCGAAAGCGCCACCATCTCGTAGTTGAAGTGGATCGATTGGTCCGCCTGCTCGTTGTAGCCCAGCGCGCGAAGTCCCGCCACCACCACGTCCTGCAGATACGATTGCCGCGCGTCGATCACGTTGAAGACGCGCGTGCCGTGTCCGAACTGCTGCCCCGCCTCGGCCGGCTCATCGGTAGTCACCCAAAGCACGCGGCCGTCCGCATACGTCTGGAACGGACGATAGTAGAAATCCTTGCCCAGCAGCCCGAATTTCCAGAGCTGGTAGGCGATGTCCTTGCCCACATAAGTCACCGTGCCGTCGGAGCGCACGATCACCTTGCCCTCTTCGGAAAGCCCCGGCATCACCCAGCAGCCCGAGTTCTTGCCCTCGGTCTCCAGGTAAATCGCCTTGCGTTGCTTCAGCAAATCGAACGCCGAGGCCCAGAACTTCAGGTGCAGGATTTCGCTTTCCCGGGGCAGAACGTCGTACTCCACGTCCAGCCGCAGCATCGTCTTCAGGTGCGCTTTGACGATGGCGTCGGCCACCACGTGCGCCAGTTCGGCGACTTCGCCCTCCCCGGCTTCGATGGCGTGCAGCGTGGCGCTGCGCCACGGCAGCGATTCCGGATGGTCCTTATAGTAGCTCGACGTATGCGCGTACAGATCCCAGCAGTAATAATCGAAGCGCACCGCGGGGTCGGCCAGGAGCGCCAGGACGTCGGCCAGGCTTTTCTTTTGCAGGTAGTGAAAGCCGACCACGACATCCGCCACCTGCACGCCGGTGTTGTCGATGTAGTTCTGCACTTCCACGCGCTTGCCGCCGGAGCGCATCATGCGCACGAAGGTGTCGCCCAGCGTGGCGTTGCGCAGGTGGCCGATGTGCGCCGCCTTATTGGGATTGATGTTGGTGTGCTCGACGATGATCTTTTCGTCCGGGCCGGCCTCCGCGGGGCTTTCGCCGCGCAGCAGGTCCGCGGCATAGGCGCCACGGTCCAACCGGATGTTGAGGTAGCCGTTGCCGGCCACTTCCAGGGCCGCCACGCCGGGGATCGGGCCGATCTCCGCCGCCAGTTC
>JADGNS010000199.1 GCA_017883355.1 Candidatus Solibacter sp. | reverse complement strand
ATCTACTTCAGTAGTACACAGTATAGCGCACTTCCCGGTAGGATGGGGCGATTGGCGAATAGCGGGCAGGAACTTCGCATAGCGGGTTGGGAGACCCGGCAAGTCACCTGGATCTCGTCGTTTGGGGAGGAGGTGTAGTGCGGAGGAGATTCGGAGAGCGGTTTTTGACGAATTTCTGGCAATCCGAGGGGTGGTCCTGGGTGGTGGAGCGCTCGGGAGAGAAAAGTATGACGTGGCCGCGGGAGAGGGGCAGCCGATGGAAGTTAGGTGTCAAACTGTTTTAGCCGCAACGGAACCCTAGGCAGGCGCGCGGATGGGCGGTTGGAGTTGCCACAAGCTGCGATAGAGTTGGCGGCCGATCTCCAGAAGGCTGGGATGATACAGCCGGAACAGCTTGGAATGCAGAATGGCGAAAGCCGAAGACAGCACGAAAGCCAGGCACAGGATCAGCACCACCACAGCCAGTCCGCGATTCGGCACGGCTTGGCTGCCGGCAGATTTGGACGGGACCTTGGGACGATGATTGCAGGCATGCAGAAAGCCATGCTTGAGCGCCCAGTTTTGGGTCAGATCGTTCCAGCCGTTGTTTTCGTTTTTCCAGCGAGCATGCCCCAAGGACCAAATCTGCCGGCCCGGAAAGGTGCGCGCATCCAAGGTGGTGATCCACATCCAGGCGTGCTGGGTAGTCTCGGTAACGATCTGATCACCGCGGCGGTGATTCGCGGTGACGTCTTCCTCGGTGCGGACCACCCGCATGGGCTGAGGGTAATCCTGGCAGAAGGCGACTCCTTCGGTCTGCCAGAGCTGAATCTGGTACAGTCGCCCGTCCTGGCGCTGTTCAAATTGCTGGTCGGCAGGCCGGGATTGAAACAATCCCATGGCGCTTTGGTAGAGGTCGCGCCGCTCCTGCTTGAAGGTGATCACGACGTCCCAGCCGATCTGTTGGGCCAATTGAAGCGCGGGCTTCTGCGCGTAGAGCGAGTCCAACAGCAGGATATCGAAGAAGCGGCTACCATACTGTTCCGGGAGCCGGCGCAGTAGACGGAAAGCGGCGGCCTCCTCGCCCTCGCCCGGTTGGAGCCATTCCCAGGCCAGGAACGGTTTCACGGGGCTGCTGATGATCTGGCAGCCGACGGCGCGGTGATAGTACTGAATGCGTTCTTCCGCATGGCCCTCCTGATCGGTGAAAGTCACGCGCCGCTGCAGGCAAGAATCGCAATGGCGGCTGTAGCTGGAAAGAATTTCGATGCCATCCAGCGCCGCGACGATGCGGCCTTGAACGCGGCCTTCGTCAAACGCCTTGTTGCGCTTCAGCGTGCGGTTGACATGCACCAGCATCTGTTGGAGTCCGGCCAGGTCGAAGCCGCACAGACTGTACCGCAGCACATCATCGCTCAACGCCCGCGGGGCGCCGATCCAGTGCTGGAAGGCGGGTTGGGACAAATCGGCTTCGAGTTGCTGGAAACTGCGGAGCCGGAAGACAAAGCCATGGAAGACGGCCAAAAACACGGACTGCGGTGAGAAGTCCGGCTCGGTGCGGGCGTCGCGTAAGTTGGCGGTGAGGCGCCGAAAATCGAAGACCTTGTTGAGGTAGTCGGCAAAGGAAGGCAACTGGTGGCCGGGGCTATCTTGCTTTCTCATAACTGCAAGATAGGCGGGACCACTACTTGCGCCTCTCCGGCCGGGGCACTCTCTATGCCCCCTTTCGCTTCCGGGCCCGGAGGGCGTTCTGGTCGCGGCGCAACAGCTCGCGATTAATCTCCGAGATCCTTTCCAGATCCTCTTTCAGTCGCTGGTAGTTCTCGATCCAGTGCCGAACCTGATCCACCTGATCCGCGGAGATGATGCCGCCGGTGGTCCGACCCGGCCCCAAGGTGACGGTCAGATACCACATCGGGCCGTGCCGTTCGCCACGGGCACACTTGCAGGACGGATTGCCGCAGGTGACATAGCGCTCCACCAGGGAACCGCGCAGCACTTCGCCGGCCGGCGGGAGCAACTGGACCAGACCTTGGCGGCGTTGCCGCAAGGCCAGCTTGGAAACCGTGCCCAGTCCCTTACTTGCCTTCATATAACTGCAAGTATACGCCTAAAAATCTTGGCTGGCGCAAATGCGAATCTCCCCAAATGCGAATTTGCCCCTACCCTATTGATTCAACGTGAAATAAATTCGCCGTGCGAAGTTTCTGGACTTATGCCGGTTTGCGGCGCCGCCAGCGGGCGAGGTAGCTTTCGGCGGCGACCTCCTCGACTTCGCGGTCGCGCCCGGCGGTCCACTCGGTGAGGCGGCGGTCTTTGAGGCGCTCCAGGAGGCGGCAGCGGCGGCGGGCTTCGAGCATGAGCTTCTGCTGTTCGGCCAGCTTTTGGGCGGCCTGGAAGCGGCGGCGGGCGATCTCGGATTCCTGCGACTTGACGTACAGCCGAAAGTTGCCGAGGGCGCTGAGATCGCCGGCGACGACGGGGCTCCACTCGCGTACCTGAATTTCGGCGCGGATGCCGGAGGCTTCGACTTCGGCGCGCTGGCGGTCGAGCCCGGCGAGAGCGGCGACCTGCTGTTTGTAGCGAGCTTCCTGGAGTTCGAGCTGGATGCGGCGCCAGTCGAGGGCTTTTTGGAGGGGGAATTGAAAGGCCTTCATCGTTTACCCGTTTGGGACTGGGCGGGGAGCATGTCCAGCCGCGCGGCCAACTGCTCGAGGCGGGAGAGGGTCTCGGGCAGGGGGGAACTGGCCAGATGGTCCTGGCGGAGGAAGTCGAGCAACTCGGGGCGCAGACGGATGCTGGCGTCGAGCTGCGGATTGGAGCCGGCGACGTAGGCGCCGAGCTGGATCAGGTCCTCGGCGTCGCGGTAGGCGGCGAGGGCGCCGCGAATCTTGCGGGCGGCCTCCTTTTGCGCGGGGCTGGCGATCGCGTTGGTGAGACGGCTGACGGAGTGGAGGATATCGATGGCCGGGTAGTGGCCCTGGGCGCCGAGTTGTCGGGAGAGGATGAAGTGGCCGTCCAGGATGCCGCGGACGGCATCGCAGATGGGCTCGTTGAAATCGTCGCCTTCGACCAGGACGGTGAAGAACCCGGTGATGGAGCCGCGGCCGAAATTCCCGGCGCGTTCGAGGACCTTGGGCAGGAGGTTGAAGACCGAAGGGGTGTAGCCCTTCTGGCTGGGCGGTTCGCCGGCGGCCAGGCCGATCTCGCGTTGCGCCATGGCGAGGCGGGTCACGGAATCCATGACGAGAAGCACGTTGGCACCCTGGTCGCGGAAGTACTCGGCGACGGCCAGGGCGACAAAGCAGGCGCGGACGCGCAGGGGCGCAGGGCGCTCGCTGGTGGCGCAGACCACGACGGAACGGTTGCGGCCCTGGGGGCCGAGTTCGTTTTCGAGGAAGCCCCGGACTTCGCGGTTGCGTTCGCCGATCATGGCGATGACGGTGACGTCGGCGGAGTTGTGGCGGGACATGGAGCCGAGGAGGGTGCTCTTGCCGACGCCGCTGCCGCCGAAGATGCCGATGCGCTGGCCTTTGCCGCAGGGCAACAGGGCGTCGATGGCGCGGATGCCGGTGACCAGCGGCTGGGTGATGTGTTCGCGGTTGAGGGGGTTGGTGGCGGTACCGTGGAGGGGGTAGGTTTGGCGAGCTTCGATGGCGGGACCGTCGTCCATGGGTTTGCCGAAGCCATCGATGACACGGCCGAGCAGTCCGGGACCAACCTCGACGCGGGCGTCCTCGCTGCGCGCGGCGAGGGGATCGCCGAGTTGTAGGCCGTCGATCTCCTCCAGGGGCATGGAGAGCACCCGGCCGTCGCGGAAACCGATGACCTGGGTGCGGATGCGGCGTCCGCCGGCGGTTTGGACTTCGCAGAAATCGCCGATGGCGGCGCTGGGGCCGCGGGACTCGACCAGCAGGCCGACGACCTCGGTCACCTGGCCGGTCCAGCGCACGGGCGCGATGCGGTCGAGTTCGGCAAGATAGGGGGCAAGAGAGATCTTCATGAGTTCCTCCGGAGGCGGTCGGCGAGGCCGCGCTCGATCTCCTGGAGTTGCGATTCGACGGAGGCATCGAGGTTGCCGTGTTGGGTCTCGAAGATGACCGTGCCCACGGGGCGCGACGGATCGGGGATCACCTCGACTTTGGCGGAGGCGCTGTTAAGGCGCAGGCTGGCGGCCACGAGGGAGGCGTGCGCGGGGTGGACCCGGACGCGCGAAATTTCCTGCCCGTGCAGTTTTTCGAGGGCGCCGAGGACCAGGCCATGGAGGGCTTCGGGATCGATGGCGAGTTCGCGCCGGATTACGCGGCGGGCGATGGCGAGGGAAAGCTGGATCAGGTCGGCTTCGGCCTCGGCGCGCAGGCGGGCGCGCAGGCCGCCGATCTCCTCGATGGAGCGCGCCAGGCGGTCGATGACGGGCTGCAGTTCGGCGGCGGCGCGTTGGCGCCCGGCGGCTTCTCCTTCGCGCAGACCGGCGGCGTGGGCCTCGCGCTCGCGCTGTTCGTACTGCTGCTGCAACTGGGCGAGGCGCTCGCGGGAATCGGGCGGAGCGTCGGAATCCACACCGAGGCGGGTTGGTCCGGTGGCGTGCATCTGACGCCAGACGAGCGGCTCGACGCCTGAAGTCTCGTCCGGCTGACGCACCTTAGACGACATACTGCTCACCGACCGCGCCCTTCAGACTGAGCACCCCTTCGCTTTCGAGTTGGCGCACCACCGTGATGATGCTCTGCTGGGCGGATTCGACTTCCTTGATCTTCACGGGACCGAGCGACTCCATGTCCTCGCGCAGCATGTCCGCGCCGCGCGAGGACATGCAGCCCAGGATGTGGTTGCGTAACTGTTCGCTGGTGCCTTTCAGAGCGATGGTGAGCGCCTTGCGATCCGCTTTGCCGAGGACCTCTTTCAAGCCCATGGGGTCGATCAATAAGAGATCTTCAAACACGAACATCAAGTGGCGGATGGTTTCGGCCAGGTTGGTGTCCTGCTGGTCGATGTGGTCGAGGATTTCGCGGCTGGAGGTGGAGTCCAGACGGTTGAGCATTTCAGCCACGGCGCGCACGCCGCCATAGGATTCGCGGCTGAATTCGCCGAGGGCTTTCAGCTTCTGCCCGATGACTCCGGCGATTTTGATGATGATCTCGGGCGAGATTTGATCGAGGCTGGCCATGCGTTGCGAGATATCCGCCCGCATGGCGGCGGGCAGCGAAGTCAGCAAGGCCGCGGCCTGGGAGTAGTTCAGGTGGGAGAGCACCAGGGCGATGGTCTGCGGATGCTCGTTGTGGATGAACTTTGCCAGTTGCTGGGGATCGGCTTTCTGGATGGCGTCGAAGGAGGCGGCGTCGGCGCCGAGCGCTTTGGTGAGCCGGTCGAGCAGGCGCTTGGCGTGGTCCGGCTCGAAGGCGCGCTGGAGCAGTTTGCGGGCGAAATCGATACCGCCACGCGCCACGTAATCGCCGGCATTGGCGATGTGGTGGAACTCTTCGAGAACGGCCTCGGCCTGCTCGGCCGTAATGGAGGTCAACTTGGCCACTTCGCGGCTAACCTTCCCAACTTCGTCTTCATTGAGCTGCTGCAAGAGTTGCGCGCTGGCGCCTTCGCCTAGCGCCACCAGCAAAATGGCCGCCTTGCGGAGATTGGGCAGAAGTTCGCCATCCGCCTTGGTAGTATTCAGGATCATGGCCGGCACTCCGCGTCAGGCATCAGTTCTCTTCCTCCCGGATCCAACCGCGCAGGATCTGCACCGAGATGTCCGGCTCCTTGCCGATCTTGTCGCGCAGGTGTTTGGCAAAGACTTCGGCTTTCTTAGTGATGACGGGCGCGAGCTTGAGCGAACTGAGGGCCTGAGCATCCGCCCTCGCCTGGAGCGCATCGCGCTCGGCAAGTTGCGATTCCATCTGGTTCTCAACCTGGTTCGGCGCGGGCAGGGCCGGCGAAGATGGAGAGGCGCCCGACGCCGGCAGGGTGGCGGGAGCGCTCACGGCGGAGGCGGCGGCCTTTTTCCGGCGTTTGCGGCGGAACCGAGACGCCACGATGCCGAGGACCAGCAGGCCCGCCAACGCGCCGCCCCCGATGAGCATGGTCTTCTTGTCGAGCGCCATCGGGAGTTGGAAACCGGCCACCGGTGTCCCCGGCTTGCCGGAAACCGTGGCATTGGGGAGAGCCGGAGGCTCGAGTTGCAGAGTGGTCTCAAATGGCAGGGTTTCGATCACCAACTGGTCGCCGCGGTCCGTTGAGAAGCCGGTGATGCCGGCCACCAGGTCGCGAATCACTTTCAGTTTTTCCGGCGTGGGCGGCACCAGGACCCGCTTGAAGGCGCTTTTATCCTTTTCCCAGGTGACGTCCTGGTCCACCAGCACCGCCAGCGACATCTTGCGGAGCACGCCCGTGGGCAGGTGAGTCTTTTTGACGGTGCGGCTGGATTGATAGGAGATATTTTCGGTGGTGCGGGTGGTTTTGTTGGAGCCACCGTTGGGGCGGGAAGTGGGCCGCGGCAGGGTGGAAGCGGTACCCGGGACACCGTTGGAAACGGCCGTCCCCGTGTTGTCTTCGGTACGCTGCGAAGTGACCATGACGCTGCGCGCGGGGTCGAAGATCTCTTCGCTCAACTCGGCGCCCGTGAAATCGCACTCCACGGAGACGCCGGCGCGGAATTTTTCCGGCCCGAGGAGCGGACCGAGGGTGGCGCCGATCTTGGCGAGAAGGTCGGCTTCGACCTGGTGCCTGTAGTCCAGCTCGGCCGCGGAAGGCGCCGTACCGTCCAGAGGGGCGGCGGGCTTGGGGCGGCTGAGCAGGTTGCCGTTCATGTCGAGCAGGGAAACGGCGTCGGGAGAAAGTCCTTCGACCGCGCTGGCCACCAGGTGGTTGATGGCGGCTACGTTTTGCGGTGAGAGGCGGGCGCCCGGCTTGATGCGGACCAGAACGCTGGCTTTGGCGGGTTGCTGGGCCTCGAGAAACACGGATTCCTTAGGGAAAGTCAGGTGGACGCGAGCCTGCTCGACCTCGGCGAGGCTCATCACGGTGCGCTCCAGTTCGCCTTCGAGGGCGCGGCGATAGTTCACGTGTTCGGTGAATTCGGTGGCGCCGAGATTCACCTTGTCGAAGAGTTCGAAACCAATCCGGCCGGACTTGGGAAGACCGATGGACGCCATGGTGAGCCGCAATTCGGCCAGGCGGCTTGAGGGCACCAGCACCGAGCCTCCGCTCTCGGGGAGGCGGTAGTCGGCACCGGCTTCCTTGAGTTTCTGCACGATGCCGGCCGCGTCTTCCTGAGACAGGCCCGTGAAGAGCGGACGAAAATCGGCTTCCTTCTTCCACTGCACCAGCGAGTAAAGGCCGGCGCCTACGGCAATCGCGACCGTCAGGATGGTGATGCGTTGCCGTGTGGTAAGGTTCGCCAGAATCTTGCTCATGACTTCGAATCGGCCTTAGCGCTCAGAGAGTAGATCGGCAGACCGGGGCGAAAACGTGAGCCCTATACCTGCATTCGCATGATTTCCTGATAAGCGGTGACGACCTTATTACGCGCTTGCAGGAAGAGATCAAACGAAAGTTCGGCCTGCTGGGTGGCTAGAATCGT
>JADGNS010000198.1 GCA_017883355.1 Candidatus Solibacter sp. | reverse complement strand
ACGGACAGGGAGGTTTGCGTGAACAGCGATCGGTGCGTGTTCGTGAACGGCAGGAAATTCGGTTGAATCACCGCCAGCAGCGGGAAATTTCGGGTGAACTCAATGGTACCGGAGATCCCGGCAGGTAAATCGCTGCGGTTCCAGAACTCGATCAGACGCACAACCGGCCAAATCAGCGCCGCCGCCGCGCTGCCGGCCGCCAACAGAGATAGCGCTTTCCATTCGCGACGCCCTCCGTGCGCCCAAAGAAGTATCGCCTCGCACGGCAGCAGAAGCAGCGCCTGATCGCTCACCAGCAGCGCAAAGGCGTTGGCCGCGATTGCCGTAACCAGCACCTTCCGGCTGGGCTCTCGAAGCAGCCGAAGAAAAGCCAGGATGGCCAGCGCGCTCGCACAGACCAGAATCGAAACGCGCGCCACGTGGTAGTCGTAAGCCACGGCGGGACGGTTGAGCGCAAGGTAAATCAAACCCACGAAAATAGCCGTCCGCGGAAGGTCTTCGAATTGTGCCAGATTGCGAATAGCAAAGAAGCTCACGCAGGCGAACAGTAGCGTCGCCACCAGGCCCGACGCCAACAAAGGCAGGACGAGATGGAGCAGGCCGATCGCGTAACCGAAGGGCGGCGAATGAATCAGGTACAACTCGTGGTTGAAAAGCTCGTGTTTCGGAAACGTCCGGCCCAGTTCTAGAAACGTGCACTGGTCGCCTGCCAACAGATAATACGGGTCGCCTGAATACAGCCTGAGCACCAGGAAGAGAACGAACGGAACCAGCCAATAAGTATGCCGCAAAATGAATTCCGCGGTCCCGTTGGGGAGTGCTTCCGTCCGTGGTTGCTTCGATACACCTTTCCGCTTCCCCATTGATTTATCGTTTGTGCCGCGATCGCGAGGATTTCGTTTGTACTGCGGCCGCCAAGGTGACGCGCGGCGCCTGCCGCGCCATCTGCCAGAGCAGTGCCAGGGCAGCCACCGCCAGCAGCACCGACGTGGCATCGCCGCCGCCGAAATGATCGCCAATCAATTCGAACTCTCCCCCGTTACGCCGGTACCAGCCCTGCCAGTTGACCTCGTCCTCCTTCAAGCGCTCCGCGATGGCGGCGCGCAGATCCACTTTGGCTGCTTCCACCGCGGGGTCTCCGCGATGATACGCCTCGCCCAGGGCCAGCCACTTCTCGTTGAGGGCGACGTGGTGCTTGCCCAGCCAGTTGCGCCACGCATACATGTTCAGCGAATCCGGTCCGGCCCCTCCGATGATAAACTGCCCGTTGCCGTAACTCAGTCCCGTAAAGTAAGTGTGCTCGGCGGTATTGTCCAGATGCTGCATGCGCGCGTGGAAGAAGACCCCCAGCGAAAAATCGACGGCGCACCCGGCCACGATCAGCAACGCCACCAGCCGCCGCGAGAAGAATCGCGCGGCCAGTAGAGTGATGCCCAGCAGTTCCAGCGGGATCAACGTGAGGTGCGCCACGCCGAAGTAATCGCGCTCGCCCACCACGGCCAGACCGATCGCGAGCGAAAACCCGATCAACATCAGCCAGAAATTCCGTTCCCCGCCCAACCCCTTGCGTCCGCGGAACGCGGCTACCACGAACCAGACCACCAGCGGACCGCCGATGAGTCCCATGGAGAGAATCAGGTTGGTCTGGTACAGCAGGAACACGTTGTCGCGCACCACCGCAGGCGCGTACGGCTGGTCGAAGAGGTGCACCTGAACCGGATCGTAAGAGATGCGGGGCACGATGGAATCGAAGACGTTGCCGGCAATCTTGGCGAGATTGCTGCCCTGAACCTGCATGGTGGGAGTGATCGAGGTATTCGACGTGAAAGTGGGTTTCACCCCGTACGCCGCAATCGACCAGCCAAACCAGGTGAACAACAGCAGCCCGCAGACGATCGTGATGGCGCCCAGTTCCTTCCATTTGGCCGGCCGGCCGCGGAATAGAACCAACAGGTAGTGCAGCGCGAAAAACACGCAGTAGGGGCCCGCCGAGTAGTGCACCAGCAGACCGGCCGCCAGCGCCACGAAAGCCGCCGTCAAGCGGACCGAATCGCGTTTCCTCCACCCCGAGAGGTACAGGCAAATCGCCAGCACCACGAAGAACGCCGTCAGCATTTTGGTCCACGTGTAAGTAGCGTTCTGCATCACCGCGGGATTCATGGCGAAGACGCCCACCAGCGGCAGCAGGCTCACCTTACGCACCCGCGCCAACACCGGAATCGCCAGGCAGCACGGCAGAAATACCAGCAGGTTCAGGAACGTGAAGACGAACTGAAAGATCTCAAAGCGATCCTGCGTCACGCCTAGAAAGAACGCCGCCAGCACGTTCATCATGGGCGGGCGGGCCGGCAGCAGATACCCGCCGTAGATCGGCGTGTCCTTGGCAAAGTGGTGGAGGAAGAATAGAGTCCGCTGGAAATGCTCCAGCCAGTCGCCGCTCCACAGCGCGCCCGAATAGTTGCGGATCACCGCCAGCACCACGAGCGTCCAGGCCAGCAGCAGCCCGTAGGCGGCCAGGGCGCGCCGCACGCGCAATCCGCGAAATAGCCGCCATGCGTCCTTGGCTACCACGATGCCCGCCACACCGCAGGCCGCCGCCAGGGCGAAAAACGCCGCCGGACTAGCCAATAGGTAGATCCCCCACGCCGCCAGCCACAGCAGTACCAGCGAGAGCGCGATCGACCCGCACAGCTTTTCCAGGCCGCTCCATCGCAAGCGGCGCACCACCAGAAAGCCCGGCGCGAACGAGCACACCACGAGCAGGACCAGCGTCAGAATCAACTGCGGGAGGAGCACTGAATCAGTGTAACAACCCTGCCGCACGCGCCAGAAATTGCTCACCGCGCCGCCCCAATTTCATGCCGCTCACCACCTATCCCCGCCTTGTTTTTGGTATATTTGTTTCGACTCCAAAAATGCATTCATTAAGTACGGAAAGGAAGGTGTCTGGTGAGTTCAACGAAAGACCCTAAACCCAAAAACGCTGTCTCCCGCCGCGGGTTCCTCGGCGGCATGGGCATCGGTACGGGCGCTGTGGGAGCCGGCCTCCTCGAAAGAGAAGCCATGGCCGCGCCCGCCGCCGCCAGTGTCGTCGGACCCGGCCCCGTCCCCATCACCCTCAATATCAACGGCAAACCCGTCAACCTCACCGTCGAGCCCAGCGTCACGCTGGTCGACGCGCTGCGCAATCACCTGGACTACACCGGCGCCAAAAGGGTCTGCGACCGCGGCACCTGTGGAGCCTGCACCGTCATCCTCGCCGGCAAGAGCGTCTACTCCTGTAGCGTTCTGGCCATCGACGCGCAAGGCCGCAATATCGAGACCATCGAGGGTCTCCCGGTCAACAACCCCATCTCCACCGCGTTCGTCAACCACGACGCGCAACAGTGCGGATACTGCACCCCGGGCTTCGTCATGGCCACCAAGGGCTTCCTCTCCGAACACCCCAGCCCCACCATGGACGACGTGAAGAACGGGCTCGGCGGCAACCTCTGCCGCTGCGGCACCTACATGGGTGTCCGCCAGGCCGTGCTCGAAGCCGCCAAGAATATGAAGGGAGCGAAAAATGGCTAACACACCCGACTATAGCTGGCCGCCGATGGACGCCCGCAAGATCATGGGCAAGCCCTACAAGCGCCTGGACGGTCCGCAGAAAGCCGCGGGCCGCGCCAAGTACACCTCGGACCTCAAGATGAAGGACATGCTGTTCGCGGCCTACCTCACCTGCCCGCACGCCCATGCCCGCATCACCTCCATCGATACCGGCGCGGCCGAGAAGATGAACGGCGTCCAAGCCGTCCTCGTCATCGCCGAGGCCGGCAAGGAACTCCAGTGGCACGGCCAGGAAGTGGCCGCGGTAGCTGCCACCACCGAGGAAGTGGCCCGCGAAGCCATCCTCAAGATCAAGGTCGCCTATGAAGTGTTGCCCCACTTCGTCAACGAAGCCGACCTCGCCAAGGCCGCTTCGCGCGGCAAGGCCGCCGGCGAGAAAGTCACCGGCGACCCCGAGAAAGCCATACAGGATGCCGAGGCCGTCTCCGACGGCGTATACGGCATCCCGGTGATCACCCACTGCTGCCTGGAACCCCACGGCTGCGTCATCCAGTGGCAGGGCGACCAGGTAATGGCCTGGCCTTCCACCCAGTTCGTCACCGGTTGGGCGGGCACCCTGGCGCCCAACCTCAAGGTCCCTGCCGCCAATATCAAGGTCAAGATGGATTACATCGGCGGCGGCTTCGGCAGCAAATTCAGCCCCGGCGCCTGGGCCGAAGTGGGCGCACGGCTCTCGCAGAAGGCGGGCGGCAAGCCGGTTAAGATCTTCCTCGATCGCGCCAGCGAACAGCAGATCCCCGGCAACCGTCCCAGTGCTTTCGGCAAAATCAAAATCGCCGGAAAGAAGGATGGCACCATCACCGCCTGGCAATCCGACACCTGGGCCAGCGGCGGTTTCGCCGGCGGCGGCCAGCCGCCCCTGCCGTACGTCTACACCAACATTCCCAACACGCGCCTCAATCACGTGTCCGTCTCCGTGAATGCCGGCCCCTCTCAGGCATGGCGCGCGCCCAATAACCAGCAGGCATCCTACCTCACCTGCTCGGCCATCGAAGACTTCGCCGCTAAAGTCGGCGTGGACCCCATGGTGGTCTTCGACAAAAACGCCGGCTACACGCCGCGCGCCGAGCAGTATCAATACCAGTTGAAGAAGGCTGCCGAGCTTTCCGAATGGAGCAAGCTCTGGAAGCCGCGCGGCTCGCAAACCGGCGCCGTGCGCCGCGGTCTCGGCATCGGCGTCAACGCTTGGGGCGGCGCGGGCCATGCTTGCGAAGCCCGCACCACCATCAATCCCGATGGCTCCGTACTGCTCGAAATGGGCACCCAGGACCTGGGTACCGGCACGCGCACCATCATGACCCAGGTGGCTGCCGAAACCCTCGGACTCCAAATGGGCCAGATCAAACTCGCGATCGGCGATAACAGCCTGCCGCCCGGCGGAGCATCCGGCGGCTCCACTACCGTCGGCGGCGCATCCTCGGCCACGCGAAAATCGGGCATCAACGCCCTCGCCAAGCTCTTCGAAGCGGCCGCCCCGGCGCTCAGTGCGCAGCCCGAGGATCTCGAAGCCGTGGACGGCACGGTCCGCGTCAAGTCAGACACTAAGAAGAGCATGAGCTGGGTCGCCGCCTGCAAGAAGATCGGTCCCGGCGGCAAGATCAGCGAGACCGGCGCCAACGAGCAGCGCAATCCCATGGGCCTCAACAGCGGCGGCGCCGCCGGCGTGCAAGTGGCCGACGTCAGCGTCGATACCGAAACCGGCCTGGTCAAAATCAACCGCTACGTGGCCGTGCAGGATTGCGGCCTCATCATCAACCCGCGGCTGGCGGAAAGCCAGATCTACGGCGCCATCATCATGGGCATCTCCACCGCCCTGTTTGAAGAGCGCATCATGGACAATCTCACCGGCCGCATGATGAACTCCGACATGGAGTTCTACAAGCTCGCCGGCATCAAGGACATCGGCGATATCGTCGTCCACCTGGATATCCGCGAGGTCAACGATAAGCGCGGCGTCATCGGGCTCGGCGAACCGCCGGCCATCGGCATCTGCGCCGCCGTCGGCAACGCCGTGGCCAATGCCATTGGCGTCCGCGTCCCCAACATGCCCATGAGTCCAATGCACGTGCTCAATACCCTCGAAGGGAGGAACGCATAATGCAGTCCTTCGCATACGGCAACCCGGCAACCATTCAAGAGGCCCTGGCACTGCTCGCCGCCAAGTGGGGAGAAGCCGATGTGCTGGCCGGCGGCACCGATCTCATCAGCCTCATGAAGGAACACCTTCACACGCCCAAACGCGTGGTCAACATCAAGAACATCAAGGAACTCGAAGGCATCCAGAAGACCGACGCCGGGATCCGCATCGGCGCTCTCGTCACCCTGGATGAACTGGCCAAAAACGCCGACGTCAAAGCCGCCGCCAAGTCGCTCTCCGATGCCGCGGCGGCCATCCCCAGCGCGCAGATCCGCCACATGGCAACCGTGGGCGGCAATCTCTGCCAGCGCCCGCGCTGCTGGTACTACCGCCAGGGCTTCGGCCTGCTCGCCATGAAAGATGGCAAGAGCATGGTCCCCGATGGCGCGAATCAATACCACGCCATCTTCGGCGGCGGACCGGCCTACTTCGTCAGCCCCTCCAGTCTCGGTGCCGCGCTGGTCGCGCTCGGCGCCAAAATCAAGCTGGTTTCCGCCAAAGGTCCCCGGGAAGTCCCGGCGGCCAGTTTCTTCGTCGCGCCGCAAGACGAAACCTCGCGTGAGATCGCGCTTCACCCCGATGAGATCCTCACCGAGATCGTGATTCCGGCCGGCGCCGTGCGCAGTGCCACCTACGAAGTCCGGCAGAGGGAGGTGCTCGATTGGCCTCTCGTCACCGCCAGCGTAGTGCTCCACATGCGCGGCAACGTAGTTGCATCAGCCAAGGTCGTCATGGGATACGTCGCGCCCCAGCCCTGGGATTCGGCCGAAGCCGCCAAGGCTATCGCCGGTAAGGCCATCACCGCCGAAACCGCCGAAGCCGCCGGTAAAGCCGCCGTCGCCAGCGCCCAACCGCTCAGCCAGAATGCCTACAAAGTAACCCTGGCCCGAGTAGCAGTGAAGCGAGCCCTCCTGGAGGCCGCCAAACAAAAGGTGTAAATATGGAACGCCCAGGTCTCACCAAAGTCAGCATGAATCGCTGCGAAAAGCTGCGCTGGAAGGGCATGTTCATCCAAGCCGAATGGGACCCCACCATTCAGCACTCCAACGACCGCTCCTTCTGGTGCCAGCACACCTGGAACTGTCTCGGTCCCGACAATAAAATCGTCGACGAATTCGAGTGCAGTCCCGGCCGCCCTTGCTACGAACAACTGTAGGTGCAGTGGCATAAGGCTCCGCCTTGTGCATCAGGTGGGGCATGCTTTAGCTTGCCATCCGAGCGAAGCTCGGACCATGCGGGGCTCTACGCTATAATAGTTCCCAGAGGGATATCTGGGATGATGAAACTGTTTTGCACTACTGCCGCGTTTCTTGCGGCCACGACCATTTCTTTCGCCGCCGGCCTTCCCGCCCGCGGCCTGTCCGGCAACTACATGGAAGCCCGCACCGCCGATGTCTACACCGGCCCCTGCTTCGCCAACGGGGAAGTCGAGATCAACGGCAAGGAAGCCGTCTTCGGCTGGAAGATCAACAACGGAGCCTGGAAGGGCGTCTCGCTCACCGGACTCGGCATAGTGGGCGTGGTCCGCTCCCAATACACACTCGGCGATATCCATCGCCCCATCAACCCCGCCACCGCCGTGCTCATCGTGGATAGCCGCGCCACCGCCGAACAGCGCACCGCGCTCGTCGCCTTCGCCAAAAGTCAGGTGCCCGACCTGCTCACCAACATCGTCCAGGTCAAGTCGGCGCCCATCGAACTCACCGTGGAGAACGGCAACGTCCACGGCGGCGCCGCCCGCCTCACCGCCGGATCGCTCGCCGAAGTCTCCACCCGCGGCATGACCGAAGCCGACCACATCTGCGGCAACGA
>JADGNS010000197.1 GCA_017883355.1 Candidatus Solibacter sp. | reverse complement strand
CCGCGCCGCCGGAACTGGCGTCGTGGTTGCGCGACCAGGTCAGCGTGGAGAGCACCGTCATGCCCATACTCATGCGTTTCTGCGCCTTGGCCACCAGCGAATCGTAGCGCGCATGGCTTGCATCGTTGAACTGCAAGTTGATCGTGCTGAAGGTGGGGTAGGGCAGCAGCAACTGCACCTGGCTCACCGTTGCCCCGCCGACGACGCCCGCCCCGCCCTTGTTGTAGAACGGGTTGTTGACGGTTGCGGTGAGCGCGGAGCCCTGCGACAGCAGAGCGGGATTGAGCGCGTTGATGTTGATGTTCGCCGTGGCCTGGGTGAGGTGGGTGGAGCGCGACCCAACGTAGGCGACTTCCATCGCGACGCCGAACGGTAACTCGCGCTGCACGTCGATGGAATACTGCTGCACGCGCGGCGAGCGCGCATTTTGATCGATGATGGAGAGGCTCTGTCCGATGCCGGTGAGGTCGCCCAACGAGCTTCCGGTGGGCCGGGCGAGGCCTGTGGGGAAGGGATTGGTGAGGCTGTTGGCCGCGGTGGCGTTGCCGTCGTTGCTCGCGACGTAGGTGGAGGTGGCGGTGTAGCCCGGCGGGTTGTACGGCGTGCCGATGGCGAACTGCGGCGCCCAGAACATGCCGTAGCCGCCGCGGATGGTCATCTTCGGCGCCACCTGCCAGGCGATGCCGATGCGCGGCGCCAACTTATTCATGTTGGGATTCATCACGTGGATGCTGTTGCCGTTGACACCGGCAAATTCGATCACGCCCTTGGGCAGGATACCCGTCACATTGGCCGCCAGCGGATTTACCGACTTGGTGTCAAACCCCACTACCATGGAGTTGTTCTTTTCCTGCAAGCCGTACTCGCGTTCCCAGCGGAGCCCGACGTTCACGGTCAGCGATTTGGCGATGCGGATATCGTCCTGGAAGTAGGCGCCGTAGTAATCCGCGTATTCGTAGAGCTTGGTGGGAATGTAGCCGGTGCCCGCCGAAGGAGCGCCCAGCAGCATATCGGCCATATCCGCGCCGGTGCCGGAGACGGCGGTCAGGGGCGTGGAGCGCGTGAAGACGCCATTGAAGGTGAAGGCGCCGGCGCTGTTGGCGAAATCGTTGCCGTCGTCGTGAATGCGGCGATAGTCGAAGCCACCCTTGAGATTGTGGCGGCCCTGATACTTGGCCAGGCCGGCGGAGAAGTTCTTCGAGTGATGCACGTAGTAGAAGTTATTGTTCGTCCCCAGGCTGTACTGCGAGGTCATGGTCACGTTGGGAAACGTGGGCGAGGGCACGGCGGCCACAAAGCTTGGGTCGAACCCCAGGGACGCCAGGTTGAATCCCTGGCTGACCTGATAACCGTAGTTCGGGAACCGGTTGAAGCCGTACCTCACGGTGAGAACCGTGGTCGGTGAGATGGTCAGGATATTGTTGAACTGGGTGGTATCCACGCGCCGCAACAAGCGCCATTGGTCCGGCGACGAGACGGTGGCGAACCAGGTATTGCCGGGCTCGAGCGAGTAGTAGCGCAGATAGCTCAGGCTGGCGCGCCACCAGTTGGTGAACTGGTGATCCAGCTTCGCCGTCTTCTGCGAGGCCTTGGAGGCCAGCGGCGCGGCCTGCGTCAGATTCGGCGCGCCGTAAAATGCCGAGAGCGTCTGCGGCTTTACGTACGTTGCCGCAATCGCCAGACCGACCGGATTCAGGCGGTCGGTGGGAATGATATTACCGGCGAAGGGCTGCCGGGTGCAGGTGTTGCCGGCGCAAACGGTGCTCTTCGGATCGTAGATTACGTTGAGCGCGCCGCTAGAGGTCTTGCTTTGCGAGAAATCGCCGAGGCGCTCGAGCGCCGTTGGAGTCGAGAACTGCGAAGTGTTCGACTGCGTATCCTGGTAGCCTTCCCAAGCCAGCAGGAAGAAGGTGCGGTTCTTGCCGTTGTACAGTTTCGGGATGCGCACCGGCCCGCCGAAGCTCGCGCCAAACGTGCGGTTGGGCTGCTCGGGCAGCGCAATGCCGGCCGCGTTGTTGAAGAAGTTATTGGCCGCCCAACTGGTCTGCCGCATCGCGCCGAACAGGCTGCCATGCCACTCGTTGGTGCCGGACTTCAAATAGGTGTTGAACATGCCGCCGCCGGTGCGCGCCATTTCGGCATCGTAGGTGTTGGACTGCACTTTGACCTGCTCCACCGCTTCCAGAGTGGGAATGATCATGGCGCGATTGGCGGCGTCGGTGATGGGAATTCCGTCCAGCAGATAGTTGTTGCCGCGCACCGGACCGCCGGCGATCGAGATCTGCGACGAGCCGCTCTGGTCCTGCATACGGTTGTAGTGCGGGTCGCCCACCGGCGTCACATTCTGCGCCAGCTTCGACATCATGAAGGGATTGCGTCCGAGGTTGGGCAGATCCACCAATTGCTGGCGGTCGAGCACCTGTCCCTGCGACGCGTTGGAGGTTTCGATGAGCGGGACCTCTTCGGTCACCTGCACGCTTTCGCTGACCGAGCCGATCTCCATCTTGAGATCGAGCGAGACGGTTTCCTGGGTGGCCACGATGACGTGCTTGCGCTCGAATTTCTTGAAGCCCGGCGCCTCGGCCACCACTGTGTACGTGGCCGGCACCACCTGGCTGAAGTTGAAGCCTTCGGCCGCGGAAATGGTTGCCCGCTGGCCGCCGCCGGCCTCATCCACCAGCGTCACCTTGACCTCGCCGATCGACTTGCCGGAAGCGTCGAGAACCGTACCGCGGACCCCTCCCAGGTACGATTGGCCCCATGATGCAACCGCCAACAGCGCGGCGCAGAAAATAGTCTTGGCTGTCATAGAAACACCTCTCCCCTGAAGTTGTTGAACAAATCTTGTTGGCAGGCGGACCCAGAGGGTACCCCGCCTGCCCCACTAATCTATCTGTAGATCCGGAACCCTCGACTCCGGTCTCACCCACCGCACGTAGACATACTTCCATGCGTAGACCGAGCACCCGATGGCGACCGCCAGAACCGCGTTGACGGCCAACACCGATATCGCCGTGGCGAGGAAGGCCACGGCATCCACGCGGCTCATCTTCGGCAACCGCCGCCACGCGCTCCAATCCAGCAGACAAAGCCCCATCCATGCCGTGACTCCCGCCAGAGCGGGCAGCGGGATGTGCGACACCACGCCGGAACCCAACCACAGAATCCCGCCCAGCACCACGGCGTGCACCAGATTGGCCAGCCCCGTTGTGCCGCCGCAGCGAACCACCGCCAGACTGCGCGCCGGAATTCCGACGCTGAGCGGCGCCCCGAACATACCTCCGCAGATATTGGCGATCCCGTAGGCGCCCAGTTCCGCGTCCGCGTCAGACGTCTTGGCGCGCTTGTGCCGGCCGCGGAAATGCTCCACCACGCGCGACGTAATCAGGATGTTGACGCTGGAGACAAAGGCCAACGCAAACCCCGACGGCAACACCGTGAGCACGTCTTGCGGGCTCCAGGCAAACCCCACGAACGGCGGCATGGTCCACTGCATGGATCCGATCTCCCGCTCGTGAAATCCGAAGAAACGCGCCACTACGATCGCCATCGCGACACCCACCAACGGCGCGGGCGCGCGCGGCGACCAGCGTGCGGCCAAAGTCGCCGCCACCATCACCATTACCCCGAGAAGCAGCGGAGCCGTACGCACTCCGCCCAACCGCTCGACCAGTGAAGCCAATTGCAGCAGCGTGGACCCGGACGACCGCGTCGCCGCCGACTCCACTCCCAGAATAATGTCCATCTGCGAGATCAGCATCATGCCGCCGATGCCGCAGGAGAACCCCGTCACCACAGCGTGAGGTACGCGCGAGATATGCCTCCCCAGGCGCATCACGCAGAACCCCATCATGATCACCGACGCGACAATCGAAACTTTCGCCGCGCCCCCCACACCCTGGCTCCGTACCGCCATCGCGATGAATGGAACCGTAGCGCTCGCCGTGCCCCCGATGAGCACGGGATTGCGCCCCAACGCCGCAATGATGGGCGCCGTGAGAATGGACGTGAAAACTCCCAACACCGGCGGCAGACCCATAAGCGACGCCATGGCCAAGCCGTAGGGCAGCGCGATCAACGCCGCGATTACGCCGCCCGAGAGGTCGCCCAGCAATCCCGCCCAACCGTATCCCAGCGCGCGTCCCAATCTTCTGCGCGCGAACTGTTTCACGCCATCACCTTGAGGAACGCGGTCTTGAACCTGTTCATCTCCTCCTGGGTGCCCACCGACACGCGCACGTGGTTCGGCATGCTCGGCCATACCCGCCCGATGTAGACCTTCTCTTTCATCATGGCGTCAATGATCTGCTTTCCCGGCCGGCGGACGTTCACCATGAACTTATTCGATACCGAAGGAATGTACTCGAATCCATGCTTGTCGAGGAAGGCCAGCACGTCCTGGCGCACGTCGCCGATGATCTTGCGCCGTTCCGGCACCAGCGTCTTCGATTTCAGACTGGCCGTCGCCGCCACCATCCCGGTGACCGGCAGCGCCCCAGACGTCCACGGCCGGATCTTCTCCAACAGGTCGGGACGCCCGATGGCGGCTCCCGCGCGCAGGCCGGCCATGCCGTAAATCTTGGAGAAGGTGCGGAGGATGACGATGTCCTTGTCCTGGGCCACGAGGTCTGAGCACACCGGCGCTCCGGCAATGTGTATATAGGCTTCATCCAGCAGCAGCACGCTGCCTTTCGGCTTGTTGGCCAGCAGCCACTCGATCTCGGCCCGCGGCGTCAGCGTCCCGGTCGGGTTGTTCGGGTTACAGATGTAAATTAATCCCGCATCAGGGCTCGCCGCCGCCATCTTCTTCACGTCGTGCGCGTAGCTGGCGGTAAGCGGCACGCGGATCACCTTGGTGCCGATGAACTCGGCGGCGCGCTCCGGCGCCTCGTATCCCGGATCGCCGGTGACGAACGGCTTGGAGGGCGAGGTGAACCCCAGCACGGCCTGATGCAGCGGCGCACTCGACCCCGCGTAGGGTTGCACATAGTTCGGTTTCAAGCCCTCCTGTTCGGCCAGCAGTTCCTGGAAGCCGAAGGTTTCCTCGTAGAGATATCGGCCGCCATCCTTGGCCACCTTGTGGATCGCCGCCAGCGCTTCTTCGCACGGCCCCAGCGGATTCTCATTGGCATTGATCTTCACCGCATCGGCGGGCATTCCGCCGCGGATCGCGGAGAGCTGCGCCATGGCCGATTCGTTGTAGAACGGCAACGTCGCGCCGGCGGTGATCATGGCGGCCAGCCGGCCGAAACTCCGGCGCGAGAAACCGCGTTGTACGAGGTCGTTCTTCTGCTGCCGATTGAGACAGACGTTCATGAGTACACCTCTCGAGTGATGCAGGTCTTGCTCCTGCGGCTTGCCCATTGATTGTGTGGATTTTGATGTTGCACGTTCGCCCCACACTCTTCCGGTTTCGTCTCGTGCCGAACATAGGCACCGCTCGAAACCTGGAGCGAACGTCGCGCGCTAGGGCGCTGACGATAGTGATTAGGTGAAGGTTACCAGAGAATGGCCGCGTTGTCGAATCAATTTATCTTATTGGAAAGATTATCTATCGACCGTGGATTCGTGCCACATCTTCCGGTTCGAGGCGGAGTTCCGGCGCGATCAACTGGCTTCCCGAGAGCGCCGTTTTGGCTACCCCGGTGCGCCCGTGCGCTCCCGATTTGGAAAGGATGTGCATCACCTCGTGCGCCAGCACCCGTCCCAGCGCGCGTCCCAGCAACAGATCGGATTTGGCGAAATCGCCGCCCGCCATGGCCGACCGGATGGCGGAAGTGACTTTGTCGCAGGCCACCTCGCTGAAGGGTTGCACGATGCCGTCGGTCGAGTAGGTGAAGGCCATGGGCCCGCGCTCGTCGTAGAGATAGCCCACCGGGTCCATCACACACTTGCCGGTGAAGCGGACCACGACGAGGTCGGAGAGATCTTCCCGGGAAGCCTGGCTGCGCGAACGGAAATCGAAGTGCAGCGCGGAGTCTTTCATGATGCCGGCAAACTCCCGCTTCATCTCCGCCACGGAACGTTCGGACCGCGGTCCCTGGAAATCCAGAACGATGGTGATCCCCTCGCCGAAGGCCGAGGGTACGGCCAAACAGGTTAACGCGCAAATCCAAACGAGGCGCATAGTGGAAGCAACAGAGCTTCGCCTCCGATTGTATCAGCGATCGGCCAGGGCGGCGGCGGCCCGGGCGCGGTGAGCGCCCACGATGGCGACTCCCGTCAGCACCGCGCAGGCGAGCAGGGCGATGCGCACGTAGACCGCGAAATGCATCGGCGGATCGCCCAGAATCTGCCGCGCCAGTCCGAAGGTGGCGCTGGTGGCGCAGAACGCAAAGTACAGGCGCTCGCGCCAATTGCCGGCAATGGCGGCGAGCACGGCGAGTACGGAGCTGACCGCCACGTAGACTCCCACCAGGGCCCACGCGGAGGCCGGCGACTTCGCCCCGAGAGGGCGCACCCCGGAGATCAAGCCGAAGAACGCGATCAGCAGGAAGGCCACCGAGTGGACCAACGCCACGATGGCGCGCTTGCGGTTGGTCAGGATGACGTAGCGATGCATCGAAACTGCCAGTTCAACACAGGGAGGTGCGGATTTCAAATCGCCATCACAGGCTACGGTGACGGTTCAATTCAAGTCAAGCCAAGAAGAAAGTCGGTTGGCAGGCGGACCCAGAGGGTACCCCGCCTGCCCACCAAAACGCAGGGCCTTATTCGCTGGTACACAAGCCGTTGCCGTCCAGGCCGTCGGTGCGCATCCAACCATCGCTGACCAGAAAGATGCCGGGGAACTTCT
Source organism: Candidatus Solibacter sp. (assembly GCA_017883355.1). Classification (GTDB taxonomy): domain Bacteria; phylum Acidobacteriota; class Terriglobia; order Bryobacterales; family Bryobacteraceae; genus Solibacter. Next base: position 768 of record JADGNS010000197.1, on the reverse strand, counting down.
TCTCCCATCCCGCGTTGGCCGCGGGCACGTACTGGCGCGCGTTGGCCTCTAGCGCGCTGGTTCCGGGAACATGCGCCGCGATGCCCACCGAATGCACCAGCGCCGCGCCCGGGCAGGTCAGATCCTGCACGCAGCGGAACATCCGGTATTTCTGCGCGGCGGCGGCCATCAGCAGCGATCCGGACTGTCCCTTGCACGCCTTCAGCGCCACGCCCGTATAGCCCATCTCGCGCGCCAATAGCAGCGTATCCAATCCGGTGAGCGATTCGTCGATCACCACGGGACGCAGTTTCGCCGCCTCGAACATGGTGCTCTGCCGGTTGGCCGCCAGATCCCGCGCGGTCGGCTGCTCGATGTACTGCACGCGTTCGAAGGCGCTCGCCGCCTTGCCCTTTAACTGGCGCTCGAAATCCAGCACGTACTGTACGTTGGGGCAGCGCTCGTTGAAATCCAGCGAATATACCCAGCCGGTGAAGCCGCGCCTGGCCTGCGCCGCGGTGGTCACGCGGTCGATCGCCGCCACGCGGTCCACGTCCCAGGCCAGATCGGCGCCGTTCAACTTGATCTTGATCGCGGTCACGCCGTTGTACGGAATCCACTCCTCCAGGGTTTCCGGCAGGCGGTCTCCCACGGCTTTCTTCACTTCGCTCGGTGTCAACGCGTCGCTCGCGCCCACGGAGTGGTACATGCGCACGCGCGGCACGGGCTTCCTGGAGAGGTACTGGTCCAGGTACTCGCCGCGAAAATCCCGGTTGAGGTAGTGGGACA
>JADGNS010000196.1 GCA_017883355.1 Candidatus Solibacter sp. | reverse complement strand
GTCGGTGAGTTGGGCGGCTTCGGGCCCGCGAATCTCGATTTCGCCCATGTGGCTGACATCGAAGACGCCGACCGAGTGGCGCACGGCGTTGTGCTCGTCAATGATCCCGGAGTACTGGACGGGCATGTCCCACCCGCCGAAATCCACCATCCTGGCGCCGAGAGAGCGGTGGACAGAGTTCAAGGGTGTGGAGCGTAGGGCGGGTGCGGCTGGCATGAAGACTCAGGCTAACAGCACCGGAAAGGGGGTGTCAAACGAGGCTGGAACCTAACCAGCATGGCGTTGGTGAGTCTATCGCGTTATGCACTCCCTTGCCTCCGATTTACGATATGCCGTGCGGGAACTGCGCCGGCGTCCGGGGTTCACCCTCACCGCGGTGCTTTCGCTTGCGCTCGGGGTGGGCGCCACCAGCGCGGTTTTCAGCGTCATCTACGCGGTTCTCATCAACCCGTTCCCCTATGTGGGTGCGGATCGAATCGTGGAACTCACCGTCAAGGACAAGGCCGGGCGGAACCGGAACCCGGGGCTGACCGGCGCGCAAATGGAGCAGTTCCGTCAGGCCAAGACTCTGGAAAGCGTGGTGGCGGAAGATGGATGGAATCTCACTACGACGGATGGCGATCTTCCCGAGGACGTAGAGTCGTCGTATGTCTCCCCCAACGCTCCCAATCACTGGGGAATGGGCGCGCTGATGGGCCGCTGGCTGGTGCCCTCGGACGGCCCGATGGGGAAGGAGCCGGAACGGGTGGTCGTGCTGGGCTACCAGTTCTGGCAGCGATATTACGGCGGCGACCCGGCGATTGTGGGACGCAACATCCAGTTGGTACACAAGAACTATCGGATCGTGGGCGTGATGCCGCCGCGTTTCCGCTGGCGCGAGGCGGCGATCTACGTGCCGCTCAAGGTCACGCTGGACCCTCACACATACTTTGGGGTTTCGCTGAAGGTCCGGCCGGGAGTCACGTTCGCCCAGGCGAGCGCCGAATTGCAGCCGGTAATGGAACAGTTCGCGAAACAATCGCCGGAGCATTATCCGGATCACTTCCGGGTGGAACTGCGCAGCATCACAGATGTATACGCCAAGCCAATGGGGCCGACGCTCTTTCTGCTGCTGGGCGCGGTGGCGTCGCTGCTGCTGATCGGGTGCGCCAACGTGTCGATCCTGCTGTTGGCGCGGGGCGCGCAACGGCAACATGAGCTGTCGGTAAGGGCAGCGCTGGGCGCGGCGCGCGGGCGGATTGTGCGGCAGTTGCTCACCGAATCGCTGGCGATCGCGGCGGCCGGTGGGGCGCTGGGCGTATTGATCGCCTGGAGGAGTCTGACGCTGCTGGCGGCGTGGCTGCCCGCCGACTCCTTCCCGGCGGAATCGGTGATCGAGATGAACCTGCCGGTTCTATTGTTCAGCACCAGTCTGGCGGTGGCCACCGCGATCGTATTTGGCATCTCGCCGGCCTGGCAGCTCTCACGCCCGGACCTTGGCAGGGTGATGCAGGCGAGCACGCGCCGGGTGATGGGGAGTACGCATGGCAAGCGCACTCACCGGGTGATGGTGGCGGCGCAAGTGGCGCTGACGCTGCTGATGCTGACGGCCGCGGGCGCGGCCAGCAAGGGATTCCTGAGGCTGGTGAACACCAACCTTGGGTACGACCCGCACCAAACCATGTCCGTGCCTATCCCGATCCATGAGAACACCTACAAATCGTGGAAGGAACGGAGTGAATACTTCGAGCAGATCCGCACCAGGATCGCTGCCATGCCGCAGGTGATGGCGGCCGGCATTTCGACCAACGCCACGCCGCCGGCGAACGGCTCGGACAATCGGATCGAGATCATGGGGACGAGCGTGGCGGAGAAACCAGTGGTGCGGGTGAACTTCGTCAGCCCCGAGTATTTTCCGGTGCTGCGCATACCGTTGTCGCAGGGGCGCGTGTGGGATGGCGCCGAGACGCGGCGCGGGGCGCAACTCGCGGTGATCAACCAGACCATGGCGCGGCAGTACTGGCCCAAGGGCGACGCCATTGGCCACGAGTTTCGGATTCCCGGTCTGAAGGATGAGCCGCCCTACCAGCCCGCGGCGGCGGGAAGCGAGGGATGGCTCCAGATTGTGGGTGTGGTGGCGGATGCGCGCAACGACGGCCTTCGTAACTCGATCAAGCCGGCTGTCTATGTGCCGTATACGCTGCGGATGCGGATGTTCACGCAGATGCTGGTGCGCACTCGTGTGCCTCCACTTTCCATGCTGCGCGACGTGCGGGCGCAACTGGTTCAGATCGATCGGGAGCAGCAGGTGATGCGGGTACGCGACCTGGAGGGATGGATCACCGGGCTTTCCGAGTACGCCCAGCAAAAGGTGGTGGCGACGCTGTTCGGAGTCTTCTCGGTTCTGGCGCTGCTGCTTGCGGGCGCGGGGCTTTACAGTGTGGTTTCGTACGGCGTGGCGACGAGGACCAATGAATTCGGGATCCGGATGGCGCTGGGCGCCAAAGCGGGTGACGTGGTACGGATCGTGCTGGCTGCGACGTTTGTGAACGTGGGGGTGGGACTGGCGGCGGGGTTGGCGCTGAGTGCGGCTTTCGACAGGATCGCGGCGAAGTGGGTGACGGAGAGTTCGCGGGATCCCATGATACTGGCAGGTGTAACGGTGCTGCTGGTTGCCGTGGCTGGGCTGGCTTGTGTGGCTCCGGCACGGCGGGCGGCTTCGGTGGATCCGATGGAAGCACTCAGGTACGAATAATCGCGGTGCTCCGGCGGACACGAAGGCGCCCGATGAGCGGGCGGCCTATGGCTTGCGGCGGAATTATGCGCCCATCGCCATGAGCGGTTTGGCGGCGATGTGCTGAAAGAACCGTGGGGCATGGAACGGCTGGAAGCGGTATCCGACGCCGAAGATGGTCTCGATGTACTGATCGGCATAGCCGCCCAGTTTCTTGCGGAGACGGCGCACATGGACGTCGAGCGTGCGGGTGCGGATTTCGGGGCTGTAGCCCCACACCTGCATCAAGAGCGCTTCGCGCGGAATGATCTCGCCCGCGTGTTGCACCATTAACGCCAGCAAATCGTATTCCTTGCGGGTTAAAATCACACGTTCGGAGTCGAGTACCACAGCCTGTTGAGTGAAATCCATCGCGAGGTGCTCGTCGCGATACGGCATCACTTGCGGATTATTCCCTGTGTAAAGCATTCCCATTTGCCCTCCTTGAGTAGGCATCTATGGTAATCCTACGAGCGAGAGCGGGTAAGGTGATTGTTAACTTGTAAAAACTTTGTAAAAAGGGGCGGGAGGCACTTGCCTATTCGACAGGGTATGGTCCCGGATTGGCCACGCGCAACTCTTTTTCGTGGTTGTCGAAGGCACGTATGGTATAGCGGACGGCGCGCGCGGAGTCGGCCATTTCGGAGTGGAAGACGCCTTCCCGTCCGGCTTCGAGGGTATCTTCGTCGATGACGGCCTTCTGGCTGGTCACCACCTCTTTCTCCGGCGAGCGGAAATCGAAGACGATCACCAACCCGTGCAACGGCTTTTCACCGGTGACCCGGACCTTGCCATCCACCGTGATCTTGGTGACTTCACGCACGGCCTTGGTTTCCAGAATCTGGACGTCCGGTTTCTTCTGTGCCGCGGCAGCGAACAAAGCGAGGAACAGCAATGCGATGGTCGAGACCCTCATGGGCACAGTGTATCAGGTGCGGTGTGTGCTGTCTGGGCGCGCTTGCGCAGCCTATACCGCATTGCGGTATACTTTGAAATAGTGGACGGTGCGCTCGAAATCACGGTCTTGCAGTTGCCGAAGTTCAAGGCCGAGGCCACGAAGTTGATCGGCGTGGACGGTATCGACGCCGTGGCCGTCTATCTAATCGACCATCCGGACGCGGGAGACGTGATCCCAGCCGCCGGCGGAGCGCGGAAGTTGCGATGGGCGGCGAAGGGCAAGGGGAAGCGGGGTGGCGCACGGATCATTTACCTGTACGTTGTGATTGGCGCGCGCATTTACCTGCTCCGCTGTTACTCGAAGAACGTCAAAACGGATCTGAGCGCCGACGAAAAGAGAGAATTACGTCAAATCGCGGCGAATCTGAAAGGAGTGCAATAGAATGCCCAGGAAAGCGACTACGAAGAAGACAGCATTTGGAGCGGACTTGATCGAGGGAATGACGCTAGTCCTGGCGCACCAGCGCGGCAAAATCGAACTCGATCAGGTCTGGCCGAAGCCAATCGACGTGAAGGCCATTCGCAGGCAGGTCAAAATGTCGCAGGCTGAATTCTCGCGAACCTATGGCATTAGCAAACGAGCGTTGCAGGAGTGGGAACAGGGTGGGCGGCAGCCGGACTCGGCCGCCCGCGCGTACCTGACCGTCATTGCGAAAGAGCCGGCCGTGGTGCGCCGGGCACTCGCCAGCGAATGAAGTAGGTAGCTCAGGCAGCCCTTTCCCACCCTTCCCATACCGGACTACTCCCTCCCGGTTGGCGTATGACATAATGTGAAATCTTCCGCATATGTTGCGCACCGTTGGCATTCGGACGCGGCGGTCGGCTGTTGTGCCGCCACAGGCGGAAGGGGAATCTTCATGAAAGACATCAGTCTGAGCAGGCGGGCGGTGATGTTGGGCGTGGCTGCGCTTCCCATTGTGCGGCAGGCGGCCGCTCAAGCTCGCCCCAAGAATGTCGTGGTGTCCAGTGCCAACGCATTCAACGGCGGCATCAACTGCTGCGCCAAGGCGATGGAGTTGATCAAGGGCGGGAGCGACACCCTGGACGCGGTGGTCGCCGGCGTCAATATTCTGGAACTGGACCCGCGCGAGACCAGCGTGGGGTACGGCGGTCTTCCCAATGAAGACGGCGTGGTGGAATTGGATGCCAGTTGCATTCACGGCCCCACGCGGCGCGGCGGCGCGGTGGGCGCACTGCGCGGCATTAAGACGCCTTCCAAGATCGCGCAGTTGGTGCTGGCGGAGACCGACCACATGATGCTGGTCGGCGAAGGCGCCCTGCGCTTTGCCAAGGTTTATGGTTTCCAGGAAGAAGATCTGATGACCGACCGCTCGCGCCTGGCATGGCGGACGTGGAAGCGCGAAATGCGCGACCGCAACGGGCACACCAACTGGGAATCCATCACCGATGCTCCGCCGAAGAAGAAAATCGCCGAATTGCGGAAGGCGTTTCCCGGCGTGGACGACGAGGCGCTGTCCTGGGCTTACCAGGTGGCGGTGGACCCTCCCCACGGCACCATCAATTGCATCGCGCTGAACGAAAAAGGGGAAATGTCGGCGGTGACGACCACCAGCGGGATGGCGTGGAAAATTCCGGGGCGCTGCGGCGATTCGCCGATTTTGGGCGGCGGTCTGTGGTTGGACCAGGACGTCGGGGGCGCCGGGTCCACGGGGCGGGGAGAAGAGAATTTGAGGGTTTGCGGCGCGCATACGGTGGTCGAGAATATGCGGCACGGGATGTCGCCGAAAGAAGCTATTCTCGATGCGTTGAAGCGGGTCTCGCGGAATTTTGACAACGATTTGGAACGGCTGGCGGGGATCGATCTGAGTTTTTACGCCCTGCGAAAAGACGGCGAATACGCCGGGGGGGCGCTGTGGGACCGGAGCCGGCCAGGTGCGCCCGTCGCTCAGTTCGCGGTGTGTACGGCGGACGGCAGGAGCCGGCACGAGGATGCTTTGTCGTTATTAGTGCGTAAGTAAATGTGTGGGTAAAATCGACGCCCGAGGGGCGCGTCGCGGATTGTGGGAAGTGCCCGCGATCCAATAAAATTGAAACAAACTCTTGGACGCCGCATCCTGTAAATGGGGTGTTCCGGAGAGACTCCTTGCGGTACGGAAACTGGGCTGTTGTTTTTTCCTGATGCGAAACTATAAATTTCCAGATCATGGCCGGGGACGCAGATAAGCTATGTCCCAAATCTTTCGCCGCAGCACGAATACCTTCACGCGTGTCACCATGTTTGGCGCCGTGTTTATTCTGGGATTTGCCGTCTGGGCGGTCGACCGGTTGAGCCGGTCGGACTACGCCACGCGGGCAACGCAATCGCGTGAACAACCGGTACCTTTCAGCCACGTGCACCACGTGGGCTCTCTCGGCGTGGACTGCCGGTATTGCCACACCACGGTGGAAACGTCGAGCTTCGCCAACATTCCACCCACCAAGACGTGCATGAACTGCCACTCGCAGATCTGGAGCACAAGCCCCACGCTGGAACCGGTGCGCGCGAGTTTCCGCACCAATCAATCGATTCGCTGGACGCGGGTGAACGATCTGCCCGATTTCGTATATTTCAACCACAGCATTCACGTCAACAAGGGCGTGGGCTGCGAGAGCTGCCACGGCCGAGTGGACCGCATGCCGCTCACCTCGCAGATGAACTCGCTACAGATGTCGTGGTGCCTGGAATGTCATCGAAACCCCGAGAAATTCGTGAGACCGCGCGAGTTCATCACCACCATGGGTTACCTGCCCGCCGGCGATCAGGAAGAGATCGGCCGCAAACTGGTTGCCGAATACAAGATTCAAGACGCGCGCACGCTGACTAGCTGTTCTACTTGCCACCGATGAGCGATCCACAACAGAAAACAGACCTGGCCGCGGTACGGAGCGCCCTATGGGCCCGGCTGGAAGGCGCTCGCGGGCGCGATTACTGGCGCAGCCTGGACGAAGTGGCGGCAACGCCCGAATTCCAGGACCTGCTGGAGCGTGAGTTCCCGCGCCAGGCGGTCGGCTGGAGCGAGGACGAAGACCCGGCGGAAGGCCGGCGCAATTTTCTGAAGCTTATGGGCGCATCGCTGGCACTGGCCGGCATGACTGCCTGCACGCGCCAACCCAACGAGCAGATCATGCCGTACGTGCGGCAACCGGAAGACCTGATTCCGGGACGCCCGTTGTTCTTCGCCACCGCGGTGACGTTGAACGGCGTGGCCAACGGAGTCCTGGTAGAGAGCCACGAGGGGCGGCCCACGAAGATCGAGGGCAACCCCGAGCAGCCGGCGACGCTGGGCGCCTGCGACCCTTACTCGCAGGCCTCGGTACTGCAACTCTACGATCCCGACCGGAGCCAGGCGCTGAGCTACAACGGGGAGATCCGCTCCTGGGGTTCGTTCACGGGCGCGTTGCGCGACGTGCTGGCGCAGCAGAAAGCCAAGAACGGCGCGGGCATCCGCATTCTCACCGAGACCGTGACCTCGCCGAGCATGGCGGACCAGTTGCGCACCATCCAGAAGTTGTATCCGGACCTCAAGTGGCACCAGTGGGATCCGGCGGGGCCGCACAGCGCGCGCGCCGCGGCCACACAGGCATTCGGACAACCGGTCAATACCTATTACGATTTCACCAACGCGAACGTGGTAGTTTCGCTGGATGCGGACTTCCTGGCATCGGGCGCGGCCAGCCTGCGCTATGCGCGCCAGTTCGCCAAGCGCCGCCGCGTAGACGCTCCCAGCAGCACGATGAACCGGCTGTACGTGGTGGAGCCCATGCCCACGCCGACGGGCACCAAGGCCGATCACCGGTTGGCATTGCGCGCCAGCGACATCGAAGAGTTCGCCTGGGCGCTGGCCATCTCGCTCGGCATCGCGCAGGGT
>JADGNS010000195.1 GCA_017883355.1 Candidatus Solibacter sp. | reverse complement strand
CCGGTGCTATATTGGCCTCAAGACATGGAAGACGCCGTCCAGCCCAGCCTTGAGGACGTAAGATACGCGTACTGCCCCCGCTGCCTCCAGCCCGTTCCGCCGAAAGCGTCCCGCTGTCCTGGCTGCCGCCAGCCTATTCATCCCCTGCGCCTGCTGCCCTGGGCCATGGGAGCCGCCGGTCTGTTGGCTCTGATATTTGGTCTGCTTCTCGTGTTCCGCATGGTGCGCAATGAGGGGCTCAACGCTCCAGTGCCCGTCGACGATAGCGCGGCCAAGCAGGGCGAACTTTTCCCGGATCCCCCGCCGGCCGACAAAAATCCAAAGCAGCCCGCCAAGCCCGAGAAGCGCCCGCCGCTCAACGAGCGGTGAGAAAGGCGGTTTCTCGCCAAGACGCGAAGCTCGCAAAGAAGAAATTCTTTGGTTTTCTTGGCGTGCCTTGCGCCTTTGCGAGTAACTGCATTTTTCGGGACTCCTCAGCTTCGCGGCTTGTCTTCCAGCATCGCCTTCAACCCGGCGATCTCGCGCTTCAGCTTGCGCTCCCGCCCCACCATCATGAGGACGTAGACTACCAGAATCAGCCACGCCACCCACAGGCCGCTGTTGAGAAATGTGAAATTGCGCTGTAGCCGCTCCATCTCGCGGACCACGTCGTCGGGTGAAGCTTGCAATAGCAGCAGTGCGTAGTACATAGGATCTCCGTTAAAGAGCATGCGCCATGCGGCGCAGCGAATCGATTTCGCGCTGGAATTCTTCCTGCCGCAGGCGCACCGCGGTGAAGACCACGCCGATCAGCATTACGGCCAGCATCTGCCAGCCGAAGACCGCCGCCCAATCCGGCGGGAAGCTGCCGCCGCCCCAGAATACCGGCTGCGGGTGCTGCGTGCGCCACCACTTAATAGAGAAGATCACGATGGGCACATCGATGAACGCGAAGATCGAGAACACCGCCGCGAAGGTGGCGCGCTGCGTCGGCTCTTCGATGGCGTTGCGCAGCATCAGGTAGCCCGCGTACAGCAACCAGCAGACCAGGGCCGAAGTGAGGCGCGCGTCCCAGGCCCACCACATGCCCCAGGCGACGCGGCCCCAGATGGAGCCGGTGATCAGGTTGCCCGCCAGGAACGCCAGGCCGACCTCGGTCACCGCCACCGCCAACGCGTCGAACTGGAACTTCTTGGTGATCAGAAACAGGATGCTGGACACAAACGCCACCATCGCGCAGGTCAGGGCCGTGATCGCCATGGGCACGTGGAAGAAGATGATTTTGAAGATCGCGCCCTGATTCCGCTCCGGCGGAAAGCCGGTGATGAGGTACATGTCGCGCGCCAGCAGAATCAGGGCCACCGCGCCGATGATGTACAGAATTTTATCGCGCATAGTTTATCCTCCCACCAATACCATCTCCACCAGGAACACCGAGACCGCGGTGTACATCACATCGAAACCGATCAGCATCTTCAGCCAGGAGTCGTTGGCCGACGTGATCGGGTTCCCTGCAACCAGCGAGCTGGTCAACTGCATCGCCCCGAGCAGCGCCGGAATCAAACTCGGAAAATTCAGGATCGGCAGCATCACTTCCCTCAGCCGTATGTTCACCGTCAGGGCGCTGAAAATCGTGCCCGTCACGGTCATTCCCCAGGTGGCGAGAGCGATCACCATCATCAATTGCCAGAACTGCGAAGTCCATCGCACATTGTAGAATATTCCGAACAGCGGGAGCGCGATCAGTTCCACGGCCAGCACCAGAATGTAGTTGGCCAGCGCCTTGCCCAGGAACAGCGCGGAGCCGGGGATGGGCGCCGAAATCAGGGCGTCCAGGCAGTCGTTATTCAGCTCTCGCGCGAAGCTGCGGTTCAACAGCAGCGTCCCGGCGAACGCGAACACAATCCACAGCAGGCCGCCCGAGATCTCGCGCGTGGTCTCCTCGCTCGGGTCGAAGGCGAAGCTGAACAAGAGCAGCACCACCAGGGCGAAAGAGAGCGAAGCGTTGATGGCTTCCTTGGTGCGCAACTCGGCGCGCAGATCCTTCGCCATGATCACCAGCACCTGCCGGACGAAGGCCATCATCCCTCACCGTAGCGCGCGTACACCCAGCCGGGGTCGGCCACCATTTCCGCCGTGCGCGGCCCGTGAAACGCCACCTGTCCGCGATTGAGCAGCGCCACGTGCGTGGCCAGTTCCAGGGCCTCGCGCAACTGGTGGGTGGACATCACGATGGTCTTGCCATCGGCCAGAGCCTCGCGGAGCAGCCGTTGCAGCACCGCGATGGCGCGGTCGTCCAGCGCCGTGAAGGGCTCGTCGAGCAGCAGCACTTTGGGCCCGTGCAGGAAGGCGCGGGCCACCGCCAGGCGCTGCCGCATGCCGCGCGAGAACTCGCGCACCAGGCCATCCTTCACGCGTTCCAGTCCGGTGCGCTCCAGCCACTCCAGAGCCGTTTTCTTGGGATCCGCGAGTCCGTATAGCTTGCCGAACAGCGTCAGGTTCTCCAGCGCCGAAAGTTCGTCGTACACGCTGATGCCGTGGCCGATGAAGCCCATCAGGCGCCGCGTTTCGGTGTCGCGCGGCGAGTTGCCGAAGATCGTGATCTTGCCTTTGCCCGGCCGCGAGAAGCCCGCGATGGTGCGCAGCAGCGTCGTCTTGCCCGCGCCGTTGCGACCAATCAGCGCCAGGCACGCGCCGGGCGCGGCCGAAAGCTCCACATTCCGCAGTGCAGGGTAGTCGCCATAGAACTTCCAGACACCCTCCACGCCTACGGCGTTCATCTTGGTGGGGCAAGCGGGGTGCCCTTTGGGCCCGCCTGCCGACCCGGTGCCGCCGGACTTGCCCGATACAGCACGGCGAACCCCAGCGCCAAAATCCCCAGCACCACCAGGATAATCGGCACTTTCTGCGAATTCACCCGCGGCATGATCTGCTCGATGCGCGGGCCGCTCTCGTCGGCCGACGTGTCGGCTGCCGCATTGGACTGTACGGCGGCCATCACTCCCGTCAACTGCACCTTATAAGCCGCGCCGCTGAGCCCGAAGATGTGCGCCTGCGTCCGCGGCTCGGTCCCCAGATCGTTCAGGCCCTCGCCTTTCAAGGTGACGCCGTTGGGCACGATCAAGTAGGTATTCTCGTCCTTGGTGACGACTTTGCCGGCCAGGAGAGCGCCTTCGGTGTACGGCACGGTGTAAGCCAGATCGATCTGCGTGTCGCCGGGCTTGATGGCGAAATCCACCGCGAACACATCCTGCGTGCCCGTCTTGTTGACCGGCGCGCCGATGGGCAAGCCGCCGGGCGCGGTGGCTTTGGCCTGCGGCTTGCCGGCTCCCGAAGGCAGGAAGAACTTCAGGGTTCCGCTGTCGGGATCGTTCCACGCCGTCTTGCCTTCATTCTTGAAGATATAGGTTTCGCTGACCGCGACTTGTCCGGCGGCGGGCTCGAAGAGGATCATGTGCTTGGACACTTTGGCGCCGCCCGGCTGCTTGGAAGCGTTGAATACTTCGATCGCGATCCCGGTGGTGGGCTGTCCGGGCGGCAGCATGTGATTGTAGGTGACGCCGTCGAAGGCGGTGCGAATCAGGTGCGGGCCCTGCGGGGTCTGATTGATCGTGAAGGCGCCTTGCGCGTCGCTCTTCGCCTGGTCGATCAGGTTGAGTCCGGTGGCTGTGGCGAGCTGATAGAGCGCCACGGTCGCGCCGGCTTGCGGCTTCCCGGTAGTTTGATTCGTCACCGTGCCGGTGACCGCCGCGAACAGGGGCGCGGTGGAAAGGAAGAGGAGTGGGATAAGGCTCCGCCTCATGCTCTGACCGCCTTCATGGGCTTGCCGCATTCGCCGCAAAACTTCAGCTCCTGTTCGAAACGGGCGTTGCAGTGGGGGCAGGTGAGAGAATCCTTCACCGCCGCTTTCGTTGGTACCTTCACTGCGGCGGCCGGCGGGGCCTGCCCGCGTCCGGCTTGCAGTTGCAGCTTCACGCGATCCACTTCCGCCATCACCGCGGCCAGCTCTTTTTGCAGATCTTTCTTGGTCAACTGGTAATCGTCGTCGGAGAGCTTGCCGACCCGGTATTCGAATTGCAAATCGCGCAGGTTTTCGTAGATCGCCGCTTTCCGCTCATCCAGGTGAGCGAACGGGGAGACCGGTTCCGGCTCCGGCAAGTCCTTGGGCCGAACCCCAAGAACGAACACAATGACGACGATCGCTATGACGCAGGTAATGGCAATAATCACGAGACGCTTCAGTCCTCTAATCTCATTCCTCTAATCTCATTCCTCTAATCCAGGTTCGCGGTGTCTTTCTCGATTTGCTCCTGGTACTTTGCCAGTTCCGGATCGTCCACGTCGATGACACCGAGGTCCGCCATCGGCTTCGGCTTGTAGTACTTGCGTACGAACAGTAAGCACAGCGCCATCCCCAGGCCAGCCACCGCGTAGGGAACAATCCAACCGAAGGCGTTGGGCGGCGCCAGGTATATGGCAATGCCGTAATCGCGGACGAACGCCTGCACGATCTGCTCATCGTTCATCCCCACCGCCTGCATCTGCGCGATGCGCTCCTTGGCGGGTTTGGAGAAGTGGCACTCCAACATGCTGCACGTGGCCACCGAATCCTTGCAGCCGCACTGGCATTGCAGCCGCGCGCCCACGCGGCGCACGTCGACACTGGGCTTTTCGCTGGCCGTCTGGGCCAGCGCCGCCACGGCGACCACGAGAATCAACAGACTACTTTTGAACCGTCGCATTTTTCCTGGCATACCCCACTACTTCCGTGCGGGCGTACTGCAATTTGATCTTGCTCGGCACCAGGCAGACCAGCGTGCCGAAGATCACCACCAACGTGCCGATCCAGATCCACGAGACCAGCGGGAACACGTACGCCTGAATCACCGCGCGTTGATTATCGTCGCTCATGCCGCCGAAATTCAGGTAAAGGTCTTCATTGGGCCGCACCCGTATGCCCACTTCACTGGTGCCCTGCTTGCTCGCCGTATAGAAACGCTTCTCCGGCTCCAGCGTGCCCAGCATCTCGCCGTTCTTGCTCACCGCCATGGTGGCGCGGTGCCAGGAGTAATTGGCTTCGTCGCCCTGCGCCAGATTCACCATGCGCAGTTCGTAGGTGCCCACCTTCATGCTGTCGCCGACGTTGAGTTCCTTGACCTCGTTTTGATTGAACGCGTGACCTGTGAATCCGATGAACGCCAGCACGATGCCCATGTGCACCAGGTACCCGCCGTAGCGCCGGGTATTGCGGTGCGTCAGCTCAATCGTGGCCCGCAGCAGATTCATCTGGTTCTTGGCGCCGATGGATTTCGCGCCTTTGTAGAACTCGATGAGAATGGTCAGCGCCACGAACAGACAGAAGCCGAAGCTGATCAGCGCATAGAAGTGCCGCATGCCGGCCGCGATGAGCGCGCCTACCAGCACCACCGAAGCGATTCCCGGATACATGAAGTTGCGCCGCAGGCTCTCGGCGGAGGTGCGCCGCCAGGCGAACAGCGGGCCCACGCCCGTGAGGAACAGCAGGAACAGCCCGATGGGCACCATCAGCCGGTTGTACCAATCGGCGTCGAGGGAGATCTTGTCGCCCGAAATGGCTTCGCTGATCACCGGGAACAGCGTGCCCCACAGCACGGCGAAGCAACTGGCCAGCAGGATCAGGTTATTGAACAGGAAGCTGGATTCGCGCGAGATCACGCTCTCCAGTTGCGCCTCGCTCTTCAGGTAGTCCAGGCGGTCCAAAATCAGGAAGATCACCGCCGCGATGCCCAGCGCGAGGAAACCCACGAAGTACTTGCCGATATCGCTGCGCGCGAAGGCGTGTACCGATTGCACAATCCCCGAGCGCGTCAAGAGCGTCCCGAGAATACACAGGAAGAAGGTGGCGGACACCAGCACGATGTTCCAGATCTTCATCATGCCTTTCTTTTCCTGCATCATCACCGAGTGCAGAAACGCCGTGCCGCTCAGCCACGGGAGCAGGGAAGCGTTCTCCACCGGGTCCCATCCCCAGTAGCCGCCCCAGCCGAGGACGTGATAGGCCCACGCCGCGCCCAGCATCACGCCGGTACTCTGGAACAGCCAGGTGACCAGCGTCCAGCGGCGCGTGGTGAAGATCCAGGCGTCGCCCGGTTGCCGTGTGATCAGCGAACCGATGGCAAACGCGAAGGGCACCGAGAAGCCCACGTAGCCCAGGTACAACATCGGCGGATGGATCGCCATCGCCGGGTATTGCAGAAGCGGACTCAGCCCGTTGCCGTCCGGCACCGACGTGATCAGTTTGTCCACCGCCAGCATCTGGAACGGGTTGGCGATGAAATTGTTGAGCACCAGGAAGAAGGATTGAATAGTGGTCAGAACGCCGATCACCCACGGCATCATGTCGCGGTGCTTGCGCCGGTTGGTAAAGACCACGACCGACGTATAGGTGGACAACAGGAAGCTCCACAAGAGCAGCGAGCCTTCCTGCCCGCCCCACCACGCCGCATACTTATAGAGTGCGGGCATGCTGCGGTTGGAGTGCTCCGCCACGTAGGCGAAACGGAAATCGCTGGTGATCAGCGAGTAGACCAGTATGCCGGATGCCGTGGCGATCAACACCCAGATTCCGTAGACCGCCCGTTCCCCGCTAACTAGCAGAAACGGTTTGCTCTTCAGGCGGCCGATGACGCACGCCGCCGTGGCATACAACGCCAGACAGAAGGCCAGCAGGATGGCCAGCGAACCCAGATTTTCCATATTGCCCCTATAAATGCTTGCTAGATGCTTGCTTTACCCGAGTTGATGTTGGGAGCGGTTTGTCCGGGTTTGATTTGTCCCGGCTTGGCTTCGTATTTGGACGCGCACTTGGCCTGTATGCGGTTGGCCACGAACACGCCGTCTTTCCCCAGTTTGCCATCGGCCAGCGCCTGCGCGCCGTCCTTGAAGGTGTCCGGCAGCGGGTCCGTCCCCGTGTAGGCGACCCTGAGTTTGGTGGTCTCCTGCGCCAGCACGAACTCCACCCGGCTTCCCACGCGCTGGATCGAGCCGGTTTCGACATCCCCCCCGACGCGGATGCGCGCGTTGTAGGCCTTGTTGCCCATCTGCCCGAGCTCCGTGATGGTCTTGTAGTAGGTCTGGTTGTCCTTCATCTCAGCCGTTGCCAGCCACACGAGAGTACCAATCACGACCACGATCAGTGCAGCGAACTTGCCGTATTTCTTCATTCAGCAACCCCTTAAAATACCAGTATAGCCCAACCCGATTGCCGGACAATTCAGACAATTTTGACTCTTTTGCAGGAATCTTCGACACCCCCATCGGTGGGGACTGCCGGTAAAACTCGTGTCACCGGGCACAATTCCTCAAGTTCATTGGACGCAAAAGCCCGCCTTTATATTCCGGTTTTTTGCGGTGGGCTTCGGGCTAGCGGGACAAAATACGAAACGAAGCCATTTTTCCCCCCAAGCCTAACAAATTGCGACCACTTATACCTCCAAAAGCGAAGCCGCCGGAGCGTGTTCCCGGAAAACGGTGGGAGGGCCTGACCTCCTCATCTGTTTTCAGGATGGCACAGCGGTGTGTGGGGAGTGGTATCGAGGGGGCGCCCATGACTCGTAAGCAATTGAGAAACCGTGGCGTTGG
>JADGNS010000194.1 GCA_017883355.1 Candidatus Solibacter sp. | reverse complement strand
CGCGTCCCGCGGTGGAGGCCGGCGAGCGCCTGGGATTCCTCCCCGGCACATTGCAGGAAAAAGTGGACCCCTACCTGCGCCCGCTCTACGATGCCCTCTACGACATGCTGGACAGCGAGCGCGTGGAGAAACTTCTGGAGCGCAACGTGATCGAAGTGGCGCCCATCGCGTTCATGCGCGGACGCACCCTGAACGATAGCTTCATCATCCTCGACGAGGCGCAGAACTGCACGCCCGAGCAGATGAAGATGGTGTTGACGCGCCAGGGATTCAACTCCAAAATGGTGGTCAACGGCGACGTCACGCAGATCGATCTGCCCGCCGGCAGGCGTAGCGGCCTGATCGACGCCACGGAAGTGCTCAAGGGCGTGGAAGGCCTCAGCTTCGTGCAGTTCGATGAGAAGGACGTGGTGCGCCACGTGTTGGTGCAGCGTATCGTCAAAGCCTACGAGCGCTACAACGAGGCCATCGGCGCGGGGCGCCAGCTTACATTGCCGCTGGCTGAGCCGCCGGCCGAAAACGGGAACGGGATCGGCGAAATTAGGGTGGAGATTCCGCCCGCCGAGACCGCCGCACAGGCCTGAGCCGAATCATGCCGTCTCCCGAAGGCAGTAGCGTCACGTTCCGTCGCGTCCCCGCCAGTTTGCGCCGGGCGCCGATCGCTCGCTTCGCTCGCACGCTGCAAAAAGAGGTCGCCAAGGGCCGCCCTTTCGATACTCTGATCACGGGCGACGCCGAACTCCGCCGACTGAATCGCGATTTCCGCGGCAAGGATTATGCGACGGACGTGCTGTCGTTCCCGGCGGGGCCGGAACCATACGTGGAGAGCCTTCAACGCAGAGACGCAGAGATCGCAGAGGGAAGCGCAGAGAAGACCGAGAACAATTTCGGCGGGAGGAGTTCTCCATCAGGGAGGGATCCCTTCCTCGGTGACATTGCGATTTCCCTGGGACGCGCCCGGGCACAGGCGCGCGAATTCGGGCACACCATCGAGCAGGAAATCCGGATCCTCATGCTGCACGGCGTGCTGCACCTGTGGGGCCACGACCACGAAAAAGATTCCGGGGCTATGGCTCGCGCCGAAAAGCGCTGGCGCGCCAAACTCGGCCTGCCCAACAGCCTGATCGAACGGGTGCGGTCATGATCCTGGTGGTGGTTATCGCCCTGTTTGCCATCATCCCGCTGCTTGGGCTGGTGACCTTCGTGCAGGTGCTTTACCTGGAAAGCCTGCGCCTGCGCACGCGCGACTTGCCCTCGTTGAAATTCTTCAAGGAGACGCTGGAAGACAAGATCGGTTTCCAAACCGAGGCTGGCGCCGGCGCTTTCTCGCTGGTCAAACACACGCTGCTTTCCGTCGTCGGCATTCTCTACTTCGCCTGGTTCGCGGACGATGCGCCATGGCACGCCGCGGTCTTCTGGCAGGCCGTGACGGCGGAGGTGGCGACCATGGTCGCGGTCTGCTTCGCGCTGCCCCAATTACTTTACCGCCGCACCAGTGGCCATTGGCTGCTGGCGGTGCTCCCGCTGCTCCGCCTGTTCGCCTGGATTGCGCGCCCGTGGGTTGCCATGCTCGCGTTCTTCCAGTCCTTGATCGACCTGACGGACGATGCCGGCACCGCCGCCGACGAACCGACTTCGGCGGAAAACATCGAAGCGCTGATTTCCGCCGGCACCGAAGAGGGATTGATCGAGGAGGAAGACCGCAAGCTGATCCAGTCCGTGGTCGAGTTCGGCGACAAGGTGGTGCGCGAGGTCATGACGCCGCGGCCGAATATCGTCGCCGTCTCCGCCGACGCCACGCTGGAGCAACTGCGCCAGCTCGTCATCACGGAGCAGTACTCGCGCATTCCGGTCTACGAGCAGACCATCGACCAGGTAATCGGCTTCATCCACGTGCGCGACATGTTCGAGCTGGAGGAAGAAGAGCGCGAGCACCGCACCGTCCGCGAACTGGTGCGCACCATCGGGCTGGTTCCGGAGACCAAGCCGGTGAGCGACCTGATGCGGCAGATGCAGCAGGAAAACAGCCACATGGTGATCGTAGTGGACGAGTACGGCAACACCGCCGGACTGGCCACCATGGAAGACCTGCTGGAAGTCATCATCGGCGAAATCCGCGACGAGCACGAGCCCGAGAGCGATGTCACGGAGGACGGCAAGGGCGGCTTCATCGTCTCCGGCAGCTTCGATCTCGACCGCATCTCCGACCTGGTGGAGAGCTTCCATCGCGAAGAAGAGATCGAATCCACCACGGTGGGCGGGCTGGTCAGCGAATGGCTGGGGCGCGTGCCCAAGGCCGGCGAGAGCGTGGACCGCGACGGCATACGCCTGGAAGTATTGGTCTCCGACGAGCTGCGCGTCGGCCAGGTCCGCATCAGTAAGTCCCAAACGGTTGCTCAATGAATACAGAATTGAAAACGGAATTCAAGTCGGGATTCGTCTCCATCATCGGCCGGCCGAACGCCGGAAAATCCACGCTGCTGAATGCCCTGGTCGGCCAGAAGGTGGCCATCGTGGCCGATAAGCCGCAGACCACGCGGACGTCCATCCAGGGAGTGGTCACCCTGCCCGAAGCGCAGATCGTTTTCATCGATACTCCGGGCATCCATCGCGCCAACTCGCAGCTCAACAAGCGGCTGATGGACACGGTGCGCAACTCGCTGGAGGAACGCGACCTCCTGGTGTTTGTGGCCGACGCCGCGCGCAAGTTCACCGAGCAGGATCGCCAGGCCATCGACGTGGCGCGGCGCACCGACACGCCCTGTGTGCTGGCGCTCAACAAGGTGGATCTTATCAAGGACAAGTCGCTGCTATTGCCGCTCATCGAGCAGTACAAAGCGGTGTACGAGTTCGCCGATTACGTTCCCGTTTCCAGCGTGAAGCGGGGCGGCACCGCCGAATTGCTCAAGGTCATCCTTAAATATCTGCCGGCCGGGCCGCTGTATTTTCCGGAGGATCACGTCACCGACCAGCCGGAGCGTTTTCTGGCGGGCGAGCTGATTCGCGAAAAGGTGCTGCGCGCCACGCGCCAGGAAGTGCCGCACGCGGTGGCGGTCACGGTGGACAAGTGGGAAGACAACCCGAAGATGACCACCATCTACGCCACCATTCACCTGGAGCGCGATGGGCAGAAGGCGATTGTGATCGGCACCGGCGGCGCCATGCTGAAACAGATCGGCACACAGGCCCGTCAGGAAATGGAGCGCCTGTTTGGCCTCAAGATCTATCTGGACCTGCACGTTCGGGTGCAGCCCAACTGGCGGGAGAACCGCAGCTTTCTCAATGCCCTCGACTGGCGTACAATGACCGGAGAAGACGATGCATAAACTATTGGCCGCGTTCCTCGCACTGTTTCTGATGCAGGCTGTTTGCCCGGCAAAGGATCCTCCGCCGATAACGGACGACACGATTAGCGACGCGGTGCGCGTCAAGCTGGCGGGCGATCAACTGGTGGGAGTGCTCAATTTCCAGGTGACGGTGAAGCAGGGTGTGGTGACACTGGGGGGTTCCGTCGAGCAGAAGAGCTTGAAGTCCAGAGCGGAGAGGGTCGCGAAAAAGGTCAAGGGCGTGAAGCAGGTGGTCAACAACATCGAGATCAAGACGCGAAGCTCGGGGAAATGAGCGGGCCTTGTGGGGCAGGCGCTTTCGCCTGCCAACTCATTCTTTTGCAGCTTCTTTCCCCTCCGGCTCTCGCCCAGGAGTTCGGAGAGTTGAAATTCGAACGCCTGGCGCAAGGGTATCGTTTCACGGAAGGCCCTGCATGGTCCAAGGAGGGCGGCTATCTGGTCTTCAGCGACACTCCCAGCGACCGCCTGCTCAAGTGGGTGCCCGGCACTGCGGTCGAGGTCTACCGCACCGATGCCCACGGCCCCGCCGGCAATGCTTTCGACGCCCAGGGCCGCCTCTACACTTGCGAAACCCGCACGCGGCGCGTCACGCGCACCGATAAGAACGGCAAGATCGAGGTGCTGGCCGAGGCATGGGACGGCAAGCGGCTGAACGCTCCGTCGCAGATTGTGGTGGCGCGGAACGGGCACGTCTACTTCACCGATCCCGCCTTTGGCGAACAAAGCGACCATCGCGAGCTCGACTTCCACGGCGTGTACCACATCCCGCCTAAGGGAGCCATGACGCTGGTGGCCAGGTACGCCACCCGGCCGCGTGGCATCGCACTTTCACCCAACGGGCGCACGCTCTATGTTTCCAACGCCGACGATCACAACATCCGCGCCTGGGATGTGGACCGCAATGGCGAGCCGAGTGGCGAGCGCGTGCTGGCCGCCAAGATCGAAGGCGCCCCCGGCGGCATCGCAGTGGATGCCGAGGGGAACCTTTGGGTGGCCGCCAAGGGAATCGCCATCTTCAGCCCCGAAGGCAAGAGCGTCCGCCTGATCGACATGCACGAAGCGGCCTCGGGTCTGGCTTTCGGCGACGTCGATCTCAAGAGTCTGTTTATCGCCTCGCGCGCCGTGGTCTTCCGGGCGCGTCCGGACACGCCGTGATGTTTGTGGACAAGCCGACGGACGATCGCCGCTACCCCAAGCGCCCCATAGTAGGCGTGGGCGCGCTGATCTTCGACCGGGGACGCATCCTGATGGCGCAGCGCGGTAAGGAGCCGTTGAAAGGCTGGTGGTCGCTGCCCGGCGGCGCACTGGAAGTGGGCGAGAGCCTGGATTTCGCGGTGCGGAGAGAGGTCCGCGAAGAGACCGGCCTGGAAATCGAGCCTCTCGGCGTGTTCGAAATCTTCGAGCGGATCATGCGCGATCAGGCCGGTGCGGCCGAGTATCACTACGTGCTGATCGATTATATCTGCCGTGTCACCGGCGGCACGTTGTGTGCGGGAGACGACGTCTGCCGGGTGGAATGGGTGAAGCCCGGCGGATTGAAAGAACTGCAAATTACCGAAGGCACGCTTGGCGTGATTGAAAAGGCCTTCCGTAAACGCCGAAAATATAAACGGCCGCCGATGAACGCCGATGAACGCCGATAAATACACTGGTCTTATCGGCGTTCATCGGCGTTTATCGGCGGCCCATCATGAGGAAGTCCCGTTTTGAAGACAAGCGCTGAAGTCCTGGAATTCGAAGCATTGCGGCAACTTGTGGGCCGCTACATCGCGAGCCCGCTGGGCAAACGCGAACTGGAGAAGGTGCGCCCGTTCACCGACCGCGCGCAGCTAGACAGCGCGCTTGCCGAAGCCGGAGAGGCGATCCAATACCTGCACGCCGCTACGCACCCGCAGCCCGCCGGGCGCGGCGCCGCGCTGCGCATCGAGTTCGGCGGCATCCCCGACGTGGAACCCGCGGTGCACAAACTGCGCATCGAAGGCGCGGGGCTGGAGCCGAAGGAAATCTTCGAGCTGTTTACCCTGCTGGACGTCGCCGCCGACGCCAAATCGCACCTGGCCGCGGCCGCCGAGCGCTTTCCGCTGCTGGGGCGCCGCGCCGCAACTATCGGCGAGTTCCGCGCCCTGCTGCGCGAACTGGATGGCAAGATCCTGCCCGATGGCAGCGTGGCCGACCATGCCAGCGTCGCGCTTGGCCGCCTGCGCCGCGATATCGAGCGCCAGAAAAAGAACATCCACGAATCGCTGGAGCGCTTCCTGCGCTCTCACCGCGAGGAAGGCGTGCTGCAGGAGGAGTTCGTCACCATCCGCAATGAGCGCTTCGTCGTCCCGGTGATTGCCGGGCAGCGCCGCAAGATCGATGGCGTGATCCATGCCGCGAGTTCCAGCGGGCATACGCTGTTTGTGGAACCGCTGGAGACCATCGACCTCAACAACGAACTGGTGCGCCTCACCGAGGAGGAGATGCGCGAGGTCTACCGCGTCCTGCTGGAGATGACCAACCGCCTGCGCGCCTACGGCGATTCCATCCGGCAGACGCTGGTCACCATGGCCGAACTGGAGCTGATCTTCGGCAAGGCGAAGTTCGCCAACGATTTCGATTGCGCCATCCCGCGCTTCGGCGAGCGCCTTTACCTCAAGGACGCGCGCCATCCGCTATTGGCCGACGTGCTGCGCCGCCGCCGCAAGTCCGCGGTTCCCATCTCGCTTGAACTCACGCAAGAGCGCCGCACGTTGCTGATCTCCGGCCCCAATACGGGGGGCAAGACCGTCACCCTGAAGACGGTCGGCTTGCTCAGCCTGATGGCGCAGGCCGGCCTGCCCGTGCCCGCCGCGGAGGCGGAGTTCCCGCTCTTCGGCGCGGTGCTGGCCGATATTGGCGATTACCAATCCATTCAGGAAAATCTCAGCACGTTTTCGGCGCACGTCTCCAACATTCGCGAGATGGCGCTCGACGTCACGCCGAATGCGCTGGTCCTGCTGGACGAACTCGGCGCCGCCACCGATCCCGAAGAGGGCGGCGCGCTGGGAGTCGCGCTGGTGGAACACTTCCGCGCGGCGGGCGCGTTCACGCTGGTCTCCACGCATCTGATGGCGCTCAAGATTTATGGCGCGGCGACCGTTGGCGTGGTCAACGGCTCCATGGGTTTCGACGAGGAGACGTTTGAGCCGACCTACCACCTGCAATTGGGGTTGCCGGGGAAATCGGCCGGTCTGGAGATCGCCACGCGGCTCGGCATGCCCGAGGACATCATGCGCCGGGCGCGTCTCTCCATGAGCGACCGGGAACGCGACGTCACGCGCTTCCTCTCTGAACTCCACCACCGCATCGAAGAGACGCAGGCGCTGGAAATCAGCCTGCGCGAGAAGATCGTCGAGCTCGACCGGCGCGAGAAAGAAATCGCCCGCGAGTGGGAGAAGCGCGAGACCGCCAAGATCAAGGAACTGGAGCGCCGCACCGATGAGGCGCTGGCCAAATTCGAGGAGCAGGCGCAGGACGCCATCGGCAAGATCGCGCAGGGCGGCGACCGGCGCAAGGCCGATCAGGACGCGCAACGCCGTGTCTCCAAGGCCAAGCGCGAGCTGCGCGAGGATTTCCAGACCACGGTGCTCTCCACGCAGGACGATTCGCGCCAGGACCGCATTCAACCGCTGCGCATCGAAGAGGGGGTGCGCGTGCGCCTGAAGGACGTCCGCGAACCGGCGCGCGTGCGCCGCCTGTTGGGCAACGGCAAATTTGAGGTGGAGGCCGGGTTCATGAAGATGCAGGTCTCGATCGACGACGTGATCGAGGTGCTGCCCGAAGGCGGCGGCGGCGCGGGGAAGCTGCCCAAGAACGTGAGCTACAAGCCGGCGCCGGAGCTTGCGCCGCTGCACCAGGAAATCAACGTGATCGGGCAGCGGGCGGAAGAGGCGCGCGACGCGATCGACGAATTCCTGGATCGCGCCGTGATGGCCACCGCCAGCCGCGTGCGCATCGTACACGGCCACGGCATGGGCGTGCTGAAGAGGATGGTCGCGGAGATGCTGGGCAAGCATCCCCACGTGGCGCGCTTCTATCCGGCGCCGCAGCAGGAAGGCGGCGCGGGGGCTATGATCGTGGAACTGCGGGAGTAGGCGCGCCAAACGGAAGAAGAGTTTCTCGCAGAGACGCGAAGCTCGCAAAGAGAACCAACGAAAGCTGTCCGAGCTTTCGCTCGGGTGCACAAGGCGGAGCCTTCCTCGAAAATACACACTACCCCGGCAATCGCTCCCTAACGGTCGGTATGCCAGGATAAGC
>JADGNS010000193.1 GCA_017883355.1 Candidatus Solibacter sp. | reverse complement strand
GTAGAGACCGCCAGATCGGGCAGCGCCACCAACAGCGCATCGCCGTCCACCCGCTCGAAGCTCACGTTGAGATTGCCCGCCAGCCGGTGTTCCATCGATCCGTGCACGTGCACTCCATCCAGCCCCTCTTCCAGCCGCTGCTTCAGCCGGTCGCGCAAAACCTGCAAGCGCCCGTATTCCTCCGTCATCTCTCGCGCCGCCAACGCGCACGCCTCACCGAAGCCCACGATTCCCGGCACGTTCAGCGTCCCCGACCGCATTCCCCCTTCGTGCCCCCCTCCGTCCATCTGCGCCGTCAACCGGACCCGCGGATTCTGCCGCCGCACATATAGCGCGCCCACCCCCTTCGGCCCATACATCTTGTGCGCGCTCACCGACATGAGGTCGATGTGCGCGGCGTCCACGTTCACCGCGAGCTTGCCGAACGCCTGCACCGCGTCGCAGTGGAACAGCACGTTCTTCTCCCGGCAGATCGCGCCGATCTCGCGCACCGGTTGCAGCACGCCGATTTCATTGTTGGCGTGCATCACGCTCACCAAGACCGTCTCCCCCCCGATCGCCTCGCGCAACTCATCCAGGTCCACCAGTCCGTCCGGCCTCGGACGCAGAATCGTTACCCGGCAACCGGCGCCCGCTAGCGCGCTTGCCGTGTCCAGCACCGCTTGGTGCTCCGTGGCAACCGTCACGATGTGTGCCCGCGCCACACCGGCGGCCGACACCACACCCTTCAGCGCCAGATTATTCGATTCCGTAGCGCCGCTGGTGAACACGATCTCGCGTGCATCCGCGCCCGCCAGGTCCGCAATCCGCTTGCGCGCCGCTTCCACCGCACCCTCCGCCTCCCATCCGAAGCTGTGCGTGCCGCTTGCCGCATTGCCGAATTTCGCCCCGAAGTAGGGAAGCATCGCGTCCAGGACGCGCGGATCCACCGGCGTCGTGGCGTGATAGTCGAGATAAATGGTCTTAGTCACAGTAGTCCTGGTATTTGGGATGTCTCGCAATCCCGAGTATAATTAACGTTGCTCCTTTTGGCGCACCGGCCTCTGCGATGATTCGTCTGTTTAAGGTCTTTATACCAGTTGGCACGCTTACGCTGTTGGTATCGGAGGTCTTGCTGATCACCTCGGCGTTCATCTTCGCGGCGTACGTCGTTCTCGAAGTTTCTCCCACCGTTTTTCTCTTATACGACGGCGGACTCACCCGCGTTGCCCTCGTGGTGCTCAGCATTCTGCTCGGGCTGCATTTTCACGATCTCTATTCCCAGTTTTACGTCAAGTCCCGCATCGTCCTCATCCAACAGCTCTGCCTGGTGATGGGCGTGGCATTCCTCACCCAGGGGCTCATCGCCTACCTCAACACCGATCTGCGTGTGCCCATCCGCATCATGGCGTTCGGCAGTGCCATCGCATTGGGGGCCATCTTCTTCTGGCGCATCCTGTTTAGCGCCTTCGCGTTTCAGTTGGTGGGCCGCGATCGCCTGCTGCTGGTGGGCGGCAGTCCGCTGCTCGAAGACATCGGCCAGTACATCGTCGAGCACCCGGAGTGCGGCCTGGAGATCGCCGGCTATCTGGATGACCGCCACGAGCCCGGCGCCGCCCTGCCCGGCGGTAAAACCCTGGGCGCCCTGGAATCGCTCCGCGATGTCGTGCATTCCACCCAGCCCCATCGCATTGTGGTCGGCATGTTCGAAAGACGCAGCCGCATGCCGGTGGGCGAATTGCTCGAACTGCGCTTCGCCGGAAACATCATCGAAGAAGCCGCCAACACCTACGAGCGCGTGTGCGGGCGCGTCTGCCTCCGCGAAATCCGGCCCTCGCAACTCATCTTCTCCGGCGAATTGGGGCCCCGCCGTCAAAACCTGCTCTACCAGCGGATTTCCAATATGTTCGTGGCGGTCGCCGGCATTATCCTCTCCTCCCCGATTATTCTCCTCACCGCCCTGGCCGTCCGCCTCTCCTCCCCCGGAGCCGTGCTTTACCGCCAGACTCGCGTCGGCCTCGATGGCGCCCTCTTCACGGTGTACAAGTTCCGTTCCATGCGCATCGATGCCGAACTCGGCACTGGCGCTGTGTGGGCACAGAAGGACGATCCGCGCGTCACTACCGTCGGCCGCTTTATCCGCGCCATCCGCTTCGACGAGCTGCCGCAGCTCTTCAACGTCCTCCGGGGCGAGATGTCTATCGTGGGCCCCCGCCCCGAACGCCCCGAGTTCGTCAAAGCGCTCATTGAACAGATTCCCTACTACCGGCAGCGCCACTGCGTGCGGCCCGGCATCACCGGCTGGGCGCAGATCAACTATAAGTACGGCGACACCCTGCAAGACACCATCACCAAGCTGGAATATGACCTCTATTACATCAAGAACATGTCCATGGCGCTCGACACCTACGTCATCTTCCACACCCTCAAGGCCATGCTGTTGTCGCGCGGCGCGCAATAGCGCATACTGATCAGTGCGGCTCCGCGGCCGTTAACATGGCGAACCCGTCGCTGTCCCCTGAAGCCGAAATCCTCGAGCGCGAGCAGTTGGTCCCTCTGTACCGCGTCGTTCTCCTCGATGACAACGATCACACGTACGACTACGTCATCGAAATGCTGCAAAAAATCTTCATCTTCACCCTCGACCAGGCCTACCGGCACGCCGAAGAGGTGGATCGCGCCGGACGCACCGTGCTCATCACCTGCGAACTGCGCGAGGCCGAATTCGCCCGCGACCAAATCCTCGCCTACGGACCCGACTGGCGCCTGCCGCGTTCCAAAGGCTCCATGGGCGCCATTATCGAGCCCGCTTAGGGACAGACGAGACTGACATGAGTTTCCGGCGCATTTTGCCGGAAATTCGCTGTCAGTCCCGTCTGTCCCCGTCCCTCGACGAGACTGACATGAGTTTCCGGCGCATTTTGCCGGAAATTTGCTGTCAGTCCCGTCTGTCCCCGTCCCTCCCTTTCGTCTGTCCCCGTCCCTCCCTTCCCCCCTTGATATCATGGTGAATATGAGGTTTCTTCCAGTTCTTACCCTGTGCGCGGCAGCTCTGTCCCTGGGGGCCCAAACGCCTCCTAAGACGCCCCCCAAACCTCCGGCGGCAGCCACTCCCATCGCTCCAGCCACGCCCGCCACCCCTACGATCACCGGGCCCGAGGGCGTTACCTTGCCGCTGGAAATCGCCCCGCCGCCCGTCATTCCGCCGGACAGAATCGTCATCCAGGTGGGCGACCTCAAACTCACCGCCGCGCAGATGGATCAGATTCTGCAAGCCTATCCTGAAAATCAGCGCGTGTTTGTCAATGGCCCGGGGCGCGCCCAGTTCATCGATCAGGTGGTCCGCGTCCTGCTCCTCTCCGAGGAAGGCAGACGGCGCAAACTCACCGAAACCGACGCCTACAAAAGCCAGCTCCTGTACTCCGCCGCCGGCATCCTGGCCAGTCATACCGACGAAGACATCAAGCGCAAGTCCCGCGGTGACGAGGCCTCGCTCAAGGCATACTACGAAGCGCACAAATCCGAATGGGAGCAGATTCACGCCCGCCACATCCTCATCCGCATGCAGGGCTCAGCCGTCAACCTGGCTCCCGGGCAGAAGGACCTGACCGATGATGAGGCCCTGGCCAAAGCCCTCGAACTTCGCCAGAAAATCGTGCAAGGCGCGGACTTCGCGGCTCTGGCGCAAACCGATTCCGACGACATGGGTACCAGCGCCAAAGGCGGCGACCTCGGTTTCCTCAAACGCGGCCAGACCGTGCCCTCTTTCGAGGAAGCCGCCTTCGCCCTGCCCACCGGCGAACTCAGCCAACCCGTAAAGTCGCCCTACGGCTATCACCTCATCCGCGTGGAAGAAAGGCAGCCCACCAAGTCCTTCGAGGAATTGCGCGCGGAACTGGAAAAGAATCTCGCCAATGAGGCCACCCGCAAGTTTGTCGAAGGTCTCAAGGGCCAAACCAAAATCGTGATCGATCCCGATTTCACCGCGGCGTCCACCGCCCTGGTCCAGATTAAGCAGTGATCCAAACCCGCAAACTGGCCATCGCCTGTCCGCACTGCGGCTCCGCCGATGTGTTCTACAGTTGCACGCCCAACTGCTGCTACAACCACGTCTGCGCCGATTGCCAGACCACTTTCGAACCAGCCACCACGTTCCAGGGCGGCTCTCTCACCGGCATCGTCCCGCCCGACCCGCTGCCCGATGCCACCGACCCCACCGCCGAATGCGCCAGGTGTACTTCGAATGCCGTCTACATGACCGATGACGGCGGTGTGGTCTGTGGCCAGTGCGGCGCCATCCTGAAACTGGAGATCGCCGAAATCGCCCCGGGATAGCTATTTCTTATGCGCCGCGCGGCTGCACGCCGCCTCCGCTCCCGTCGGGTCGATCGCCGTATTCCCCTGCTCGATGTACGCGATCTTCCCTTCCTTATCGATCACGAAGGTGGATCGATTCGCCATCCCCGAATCCACCAGCAACACGCCGTAATCGGTCGATACCTGACGTTTGGCGAAATCGCTCAACAAGGGGAACTGCACGTTGTTCTTGGCGGCGAATTCTTTCTGCGAAGGAGTATTATCGGTGCTGATTCCAAAAACCTTGGTTTCCGACGCGTCAAATTTTGCGATACCAGACTGGTACGCTAGCATTTCCTTCGTTCAGCCACCGGTAAAAGCGGCCGGGAAAAAGGCCAGGACGACGTTGCTCTTGCCCCGGAAATCGCTCAGCTTCACCTTGCCGCCCGTGGTGGCGGTCAGCGTGAAATCCGGCGCCACGTCGCCTTCCTTCAGATGCGTCTTGGGCGGTTGCTGGCCCTGTGCGTAAAGCCCCGCCGCCAGCAGCGCGCCGCATACCAAACTGCGAATCTTCATAGATCTACCCTCCAGGGTGTCTTGAGTCCTATGATACACCCGGTGGGACGGGCCTCCTGGCCTGTCGCCCTGCTGGGGCATGCGCAACCTGGTTTTCTCTCTGCGCTTCCTCTGCGTTCTCTGCGTCTCTGCGTTGAGGGCGTCTTCCTGTTTGGTTCCGGCTTCGCCGGCTTAGGCTTCGGATGCCGCGGAGCTTTCTCACTAGCCTACGGCCGGATCACCGGCAATACGATCTGCGAGGCGTGGCTTCCTCCGAAGTACACGGAGTTCTCGGCGATCCGCCAGCGCCGGTTATTGTTGAGCGGCTCACCCGTATTCGGGTTCACATCGAACCGCGGGAAGTTACTGCTCGAGATATCGACACGGATGCGGTGTCCGCGCTGGAACACCAGCGACGTGGGATACATTTCGATGGTGAACTCTTCGGGTTGCCCCGGTTTCAGAAACTCCGCCTTCGCCGGGTCCTTGCGGTAGCGCGCCCGCACGATGCTGTCGGCGATATTGAGATCCACGCCGGCTGGGTAATCCTTGTTGGGCGGGTAGACGTCGATCAGCTTGGCGGTGAAATCCGTATCCGGCCCGTTGGAGGCGGCCCACAGCTTGACGATCAACCGGCCGGTGACTTCGAGGCCGGCGGTCAGCGGCGGCGTCTGGAAGACCAGCACATCGTTGCGCGCCGAGAGCGGCTTGGTATCGGAACACAGCCAGAAGCCGGTACGGCACCGCTGGTCGGCCGCCCCCTGGAACATCAGCGTTCCCTGGGAGGAGACATTTCCGCCGAGCGTGGGCACCGGGCTCCGCGGATCGAACAAGTAGGTGGTGGGCGGGCCTTCCGCCGGCTTGTCCGGCGACAGAACGCCGTTGCCGTGGAGATAGTAAGGCGTGGCCACAGACCGCGCCAGTGGCCACTCCCGTTCGTCGCGCCAGTGACCGCCGACGAACAGCCGCCCTTCGGGCGTCTTGTGCGCATCGCCGCCGCCCATCACGTAGATTCGCACCGGCGGTTCGCGGTCCACTCCGTTGTCCACGCCCTTGAGAAAGTGGTCGAACCAGCGCAGATGAAACGCCTGCAGGTCGAGCGCGGCGTCGGGAGTGAATTGCGCCTCACCGGCGTAGCTGATGTTCTCGGAGCTGTGAATCCAGGGGCCGACAATCAGCCGCTGCAGGCTCTTTTTGGCTTTGCGCAATTCGGCGAAGTTGAGGTTGGCCACCGAGGTGCCCCACGAATCGTACCAGCCCGTGGTGTGGTATTCGGGAACGTCCTTGTACTCGGCCAGATGATCGACCACGCTGGAGCCGGCGTCCTTCCAGAAGGTGTCGTAGTCGCCGTGACTCATGGCCTCGATCAGCCAGGCTTCGTAGTCCGGCGCGAACTTCAGCGGAGTGGTCCCGGGACGCAACGGCAGGCTCGTTACATAGTCGCGGACGTGGCTTCCCATGTCGAGCAGCGCCCCTGCCGCCGCTGGATCCGCCGCTGCGCGCGCCGCGGCCACGGGAGCATTCGCGGTCCCCGGAGCGGCGTTACCCATGGTCAGCACCCAATTGAACCAGCGCAGTTCGAATGCGCCGTTGTGGCGGACGCCGTACCTGCCGAAATCCGACATGGCGTTGCGCGGCACCATCGCCTTCACGAAGGGAGCATTGCCGATCGCGAGCGCGTGCTGCGTAGCGCCGCCGTAGGAAGACCCCATGGTGCCGATCCCGCCATCCGACCAGGGCTGCGCTCCGATCCACGCGGCAGTGTCATGCCCATCGTTCGGATCGTCCACGATCGGACGCCATCGTCCTTCCGACTGGTAGCGCCCGCGCACGTCCTGAGCCACCAACACATATCCGCGAGACACGAAATACTCCGCGGCGCCCGTGGCCGGCGCACCGCTCTTCCCGTACGGCGTGCGCTCCAATAGCACCGGAAACTTGCCGTCGACCGCCACGCCGTTGGCGCCTGGACGGTAGATATCGGTGGCCAGCTTCACGCCGTCCCGCATGGCGACCATCACGTTCTTCGACGCCACCACCTCGTAGCGCTTCTCGGTTTGTGCGGCAAGGCTGAAGCACGCCGCCAGAACCAGCAGAAGCCGCCCGTCAACCATGTTTTTCATACTCTCTCAGCAGTTGCACGATCTTATCATGCCCGCCGCGAGTGGCCCACGCCAGAGGCGTGGCCCACGGCGGGTCGTCAGGCAGGTTCGGCCTGGCGTCGCGGCTTAAGAGGAATTCCACCATCGCGGTCTGGCCGAATTTGGCCGCATACCCCAACGGCGTCGAACGGAGGTCCTCGTCGCGGGCATTCAGATCGGCGCCGCGATCGAGGAAGATCGCGGCGTTTGTCACGTCGCCCTTCCTCGCCAAGCCGTGCAGCGGCGTGACCTGTAGCCAGTCGGGCCGGTTGGGATCCATGCCGTGTTGAAACAGGAACTCGGTCAGTTCAGGGATCTTGGCAGCGCAGGAGACGCGTGTGGCGAGGTCGCGTTGGTAATGCAGCATGAGGCGGACGAATTCTTCGTGGCCGTTTTCCGCGGCGTTGCCCAGCGCCTCGGGGTCGTCGGCGAGTGCCGGGTTGGCCGCGAAGACGGCGGCCGCCGTCTGGATGTCGCCGTAGTAGGCCAGCAGGTGCACCGCCCGGGCGGCGCCGTGCGAGCACAGCAGACGGATCATCGGCTGGTCGTCGCGCAGGATGGCCATGCTCAGCGTATCGGCGGAACTCTCGATTTCCACGTTCGGGTACGCGCCCTTTTCCAGCAGCAGTTTCACAATCTCCATGTGTCCGTTGTAGGCCGCCGAATGCAGCGCGTGGCCGCGCGG
>JADGNS010000192.1 GCA_017883355.1 Candidatus Solibacter sp. | reverse complement strand
AGCGTATGCAACGGTAGAGGTCGCCGTCGCAAGATCGGTAGCCATGCTTTCACCGCTCCAAGCCGCTATTACGAGTCGCGCACAACTCGAGGAGCTCGGTGGTGCGTATTGGCACCGGGTTCCGATTCGCGAGTGCGGTACTTCTGCCGGAACTATAGAACATTCAGGCGCTACAATGTTTGATAATCCAGAGCGAACGTGCAGCACTCGACCTTAGTTGCGATGGGAGTCCGGTGGCTCAGCAGACGGTGCTCCGTTGTGCTGTACGAATTTGCCACGGCAGCGGATGAGAATCCCGACGTGATCGGCTGGGTTCCCGGGGCGGATTCAGTCCTCATCGAATGCAAGTTGACTCGTGCGGATTTCCTAAGGGACGCGACGAAGGCTGTCCGGAGGAATCCGCGTGCCGGAATGGGCCAGCGGCGATATTATCTGTGTCCACCGGATGTGATCCAGGTGAAGGACCTTCCTCCGAAATGGGGGCTGCTCTGGGCCGCCAGGGGCCAAATAATGGTAGAGCGCGAGTCGCGGGGCCACCCAGAGAGAAACCTCCGGGCCGAGGTCCGGTTCCTCAGTTCGATGCTCAGGCGCGCCCAGATACGAATCGGTGCCCGCCCGCTTTCGGAATGGCTGAGAGGCGAGAATCGCTTCGAGGCAAAGCGTGGCATAGCGCCCAACCAACATCAGGAAATGCGGAAAACGAACCGCACACTTCATTAAGTGGCTCGTTGCTGGCGCGCCCCGGTTTTCGTCAGAGCGGATTGCGGCGCCGCCACGGATGGGCAACCGATAAGGCAGCGATATCGGACAATATCGGTAGCTGCAAACACCCAGCCAGTAGCCATCCGCCAGGCATTTCTCCGTGGGCATCTCCACGTCGCGCGGTCCGAACGCCGTGTCGTGGGGCGCCGGGAACACGGCCAGTTTCCGAGTAGCGTCATCCATGCACAGCCGGGATTCTCCGCGGCGCGGCATGCGCCTACTCGTGGCGCAACGCCTGGTTGGGATCCACCGCCGCGGCGCGCAGCGCAGGGATGTAACTTGCCGTCAACGCCACCAGTCCGATTGCCAGCGCTACGCCAGCAAACGTCATCGGGTCGGCCGCTTTGACGCCGTAAAGCAGGCTCGCGAGAAGTCGCGTCAATCCAAAGGCGGCCGCCAGCCCCGCAGCTACTCCGATGGCCGCCAGCCTCGCGCCCTCCATCACGATCATGCGCAGCACGTCGCCGCGCGCGGCGCCGAGCGCGACCCGGATACCGATCTCCTGCATGCGCTGCTCTACACCGTAGGAGATCAGCCCGTAGATGCCGATAGCCGCGAGCAGCAGCGCAATCGCGGCGAACAGCGTCAGCAGCAGCGTGTTGAAGTTTTGCCGCGCCAGCGATTGGGAAATCATCTCGTCCACGGTGCGCAGGTGTCCCATCGGGATGGAGGCATCGACGGTGCGCATCTCCCGCTCCACAACGGTGCGGAGCGCCAGCGGATCGCCTTCCGTGCGCACGACCCACGCCAGCGGAAGAATGCCGCCGGCAAGTTCCGTGAGGCCATTGGTGATCTGGGACTGCGGCACGTACATGACGCACTGTCCGTGGTTGGCGAGTCCGGTTTCGGTCACGTTGCCGGCGATGCCGACGATCTCCCGCGGCCCTTCCTCAAACTGCGGACCGAGGCCCCGGCCGATGACGATGACCTTGCCCAAGGCCTCTTCCTTGGGCCAGTACTTCTTCGCCAAGGCCTCGTTGATCACCACCACCAGCGGCGAACTGCCCGTGTCGCGCTCCGTGACACCGCGGCCGCGCAGCAACGGCACCTGCAAGGTGCGGAAGTAGTCTGGCGACACCGGGCGCCACTGCTCGTCGCCGCTGTAGTCGCCCTTGGCGGGAGGGCGACCTTGGATGTTGAACGGCAGGTCGGTATTCATCCCGCTCATCGGGAGGACGTACGTGGACCCGGCGGACTTGACGCCGGGCACGGCCTCCAGACGCCCAGCGGCGCGGCGGATGAGTTCGGCCACCTGGGCCGTCTTGGAATAGTCGCCGCCAGCGAGCGAGGTTTCGAACGCGAGCAGGTGGTGGGTATTGAAGCCGGGATCGACCGAACGCAATCCGGCGAAGCTGCGCAGCAGCAGCGCCGCGCCCGCTAGCAGCACCAGGGCCAGCGCCGTCTCTGCAATCACCAGAAGCGAACGCGCGCGGTTGTGAGAGTGGCCCGTACCCGTCCTTCCGCCGCCTTCCTTGAGCGCTGTCGCCAGGTCGGGATTCGAAGCCCGCAGGGCCGGGAAGAGCCCGAACAGGATCACCGTGAGAATCGCCACCGCTATGGTGAAGGCGGCCACCCTCAGGTCGAGCACTGGAATGGCGGCGTGCAGGCTGTTGGTGTCGGTCAGTCGCGGAATATTGCCGGGCGCCACCACCAGCAGCAGCCGCACGCCCCAGGCTCCCAGCGCGAAACCGAGCCCGGTGCCGGCGGCAGCTAAGATGGCGCTTTCCGTCAGCAGTTGCCTCACCACGTGCCACCGGCCGGCGCCGATGGCGGCGCGCACCGCCATCTCTTTCTGCCGGGAGGCGGCGCGGGCCAGCAACAGATTGGCCACGTTGGCGCAGGCGATCAACAGCACCAGTCCGACCGCGCCCAGCAGGATCAACAGCGCCGGACGGACGTCTTCCACCATGATGTCGCTCATCGGAATCACCGCCACGCTTTCGCCATCCTGCATCCACTTGGGATTGGCCTTGCGATACTGTTCGGCGATCACCCTCATCGCCGCGCGCGCCTGGCTGAGGTCAACGCCTGGCTTTAGGCGCGCGGCCGCGTAGAGGTAATTGCCGTGGTTGGTGCTGTTGGGGTCGGCTTGCAGCGCCAGCCAGGCATCGGCTTGCGGATCGGATTCGAACGCCCTCTCCATGACGCCGGCCACGGTGAAAGACCGTTTGTTCAGCAGGATGGTTCGTCCCACAATGCGCGGATCCCCGCCGAAGCGGCTCTGCCAAACGCGGTAGCTGAGAATCGCGGTGCTCGGCCCGCCGGGCAGGTCCTCGGTGTGGTCGAAAACCCGGCCCAGCGCGGGCACTCCGCCAAACACCTTGAAGAACTCCTGGGAGACATGCAGGGTCTTGAGTTGAATGGGTGGATCTCCACTGCCGAGGGTTTGGTTGAGCGCCCCCTGGTCGTACAGCGCGGTTCCCGCGAACACTTCGTTGTTGCGCCACGCCATGTACTTGGGGATAGCGACCGCGCCGTTATGGCCGCCGTTTGGATAGGATTCGTCCAGGCTCACCATCCGGTCCGGCTCCCGAAACGGTAGCGGCTGAAGGATCACTCCGTTGACCACGGAGAAAATAGCCGTATTGGCCCCGATCCCCAGCGCGAGTGCGGTGATGGCCACCGCGGTAAATCCCGGATTGCGGCGCATGGAGCGGACCGCATAACGGACGTCGGACGCAAGTGTCGCCATGCCAGTATCTACGCTGGGCGGAGCGGGAAGTTCGCAGAAACTCCGGAGCGTTAGGTGCATGCCGGCCCGCAGCGACATGCACCAGACCGGCCTGCTATGCTGCTGTGTTCCCGCGTTGGCGCTCTTTGCTATCCCGGACGCCTTCTACGTCGTGCTGACCGGGATCGCTGAACTGTCGAAGCCCGGCCAATTGCCGATACGCGCTTTGCCGCTGCCAGCGATTGCGAACCATGTGTGTTGTTTAGCGCTATCGGACGCTTGGCGGTACGTTCTTCCACTACTCCGGACGGTTGGTCGCCGTCGGAAAGAGCAGGAACGGTCACCAGGTCGATGGGAACCGCCTATGTTGAGGGGCGTTATCTACGAACATCGGCAGCCTTCGGGCCGCTGGGAATCCAACGTTGCCCAGGCAGATCCGCGAGTCGGCGACTCCGCAGCCATGTGCCTGCAAGCCCATGGCGCACCAATGGCGCCGTTGCGTCGGGTGATACCTAAACTCAGACCATCCGTGCTGAATCAACTCTGGCCGCCCATCATCATGAGGGTCGCTGTACGACCGCGCAGCCGCTCCCTTACCGTCGCGGCTCCGTTAGCGCACGGATAGCTTTGACCACCTGGGGCCAGGTGGACGATCCAGGATCGATGAACACGAAGTGGCCGGACTGCGCGGCGACGGCGGCGTTAACGGTGTCGCCGGCGCGTTTGGCAGCTTCGACGTAGGCGGGCGTCTGGGTGGCGAACATGCGGCCGGCGAAGATTTCCTGGGGCACGCCGAGGGGCAGCATCTCGACGGGTGAGCCTTCGCGATAGCGTTGGGCGCGCTCTTCGGGTGAGCCGCCCATGAGTTGGGTGATCACGGGGGCGCCGCATACACGCTGCTGGAGAGGAATCGTTGCCTTGAGGTCGCCGGGGCCATCGAGATCGACGACGCCTTTGAGGCGTAGCGGATCCTTGACGTAGAGTTCGCTCGATTTCGGAAGTTTGGGACGTGCGGCCAGCCAGAGCGCGAAGTGTCCGCCGGCGGAGTGGCCGATGGCGACGACGCGGGTCAGGTCGAGATGGTTCTTCGCAGCGATCTGGCGCAGGTGATCGGCGCCGGCCGCGATGTCCTGGAAGGTGCCGGGCCAACCGCCGCCGTCGTTGCCGAGGCGCCGGTATTCGAGATTCCAGGTGGCGAAACCGTTGGCGGTGAGATCGGCGGCGATGGGGCGTACGAGATCCAGAGCGACGGCGCGGTCGTCGAGTTTTCCGAGTCTGGCGACCCAGCAGCCGCCGTGAACAATGATGACGACGGGATGCGGCCCTCTGCCGGCAGGGACACGCAACTCGCCGAATTGCAGCGTGTCGGTGCCGTAGGCGATGCGGGGGGCGTTGGGGACGGGAAGCTTCAGGAGGTCGTCAGGGCTTCGTTCCTGAGCAAAGAGCGGCGCGAGGAGAAGCAGGCAAAAGGCGGCGTAGCGCATACCTACATAGTGTATTCTTGATAACTCATGGACTAAACAACGGCGGCACCTGGGGGCACAAGGCGATGGGCGTTTCTTGGAAGTGCAAAAGGCCCGACCCGGGTCGCCAAGCTCGACAGAAACTCACCGGTGATGGACTCGAATCTGCGAGTCTGTTTCCTCCCCTGCGGTGTACGGCCAGGTCCGGCGTCGGAGAGTGCTACGACATCGTCCGGCCTTACGGCCCGGGCTAGCGCTTCGAACCACTGGCCAACTGAATGACGCGGTGGAGCCGGACCTTGTGCCAAGGCTGGCGGGCGACACGGGCCTCCTGCCGTGCAGGCACGGCATGCTACATCGCGTATATGCGCGCGTTGCTTCGACGGGCAAACGCAGAGGTCGGATAGGCCTACACGGAGATGCGGAACCGGAACCGCATGTCCTCCCCAAACCACTGCACGTAGTTCGTGCCCCAGCCGTTGTTGAACAGGCAGAAGTGGAAGCCTTTCGACAGGTCGGGCTGATTCCTCGTGAAGTTGACCGGCATCCGTTCGCCCAGCGCCACCACGGGAGCATCGAGCGTCTCGATGCGGAGGGCGCCTTCCGGTCCCTGGTAGTGCAATCCGCCGAGAACCGCGTGCATCGCGCGATTGCCCCCGGTTACGACATCGAATGGGGAAACCGCGCCGTCCGATTTGTCCAGCAGCCAGCCTCGAGGGTCGGAAACCGCGGGCTGAAAAGTGAGCCAGAGGGCTTCCGGCATACGGTTCGCCGCTTTGCCGAACCACGAGAAGTGAATATCGACAACCGGCTCGGCATCGGGCAACACCAGTTCAAGAAACATCCGGCGCGGCCATGCCGCCACCCCTCTCCCCTCCGTTTCGGCATCTTCGATTTTGATCTGCGCCAGGAACCTGTGGCCCTTGGCATCGCTGCCGTGCCTGCATTCGGCGAGCGCCGGCAGCCAGGTCCGGCTCGCCGCGCCGAACCTCTCGATGTTGGGCTTGCCGAAGTCCTTCGGCGCCCAATCTGCCTTGCTCTTCAAATAGGCATCGAAAAACCGGTCGTAATCGCTCTTGGAAAGCGTCTGGTAGGCGAACAGCGCCAAAGGCTGCCGCGCGGATGCCCAATCCCGACCCGTCTTCTTATGCCGCAGGCTGCGAATTGCACCTGTCCCGGGATCGAGCGCAATCGTGAAATGCTTGGTTTGAATCGCCTCACCGGCGGGATGCGCCGTCAATCCGCTGCCGTCCGGTTCCACGGCGTTGATGTCCCGCGCACGCTCCGACGCCTGCGCCCGCAGCGGCGGCGGAAGCGTCGCAATCGCATCGAAAAGATCCTGCCGCTTCTCCACCCAACTGGATTGCACCACCTTGTATTTCGGCTGACCTAGCATGGATGCCAGATCACCGGGGCTGTAGTGGTCGAAATCCAGCCAGGTCTTGGTGTCGGTGCCCCAGGTATGTTCCACTTCCAGAAGAAAGCTGTTGAGGAAGGCAAGATCGGTCGCATCCCCAGGCTCCAGTTTCCGGCCGGTGATCCACTCGCGGCGCAAACGCGCCACTTCGCGATACCGCGCCACCTTCAGGGGATCGCTCGGCACGCCATAGATCCACGTATCGCCGATCTCCTGGGTGATGACCGGCAACCGGCCACGATACGGTTCGACGGCGTCAGCGATGCCGGCAAGGCTGGTTGCGGCCACGCTGGCATTTGGAAATCGCTTCCGCAAGGTCGCATAAATCCTGTCGATTTCCTCAAGATTGTGCGGCCCGGCGTTGTCATCGCTCACCTCTACATCGATCGCCAGATCGGAACCGGGAATCTTGACCACGCCGCCGTACTCGTGCAGATGGTACAGAATGACGAGGGAATGGCCGGCGCCGTCGTTCCAGAGAAAGGCGGGCGGTACGTCCGGCGGCGTGCTCGCCGAGTTCACGCCGATATCCAGCAGTTTCACTCCCTGTTCCGCTAGCGGACCGATGATGGCGCGGGTATGCCCCGGAACGTCTGTCATTTTGGCACCGGTCGTGGTGCGCCCGAAACGGCGGTCCAGGGAATGGGAGAAGCCGATCCCGCCGGCGATCAGGGAACGATCCATCAGTTCTGTCTGCCACGTAAACGGGATCGCATGCCACGCAACGTCACCCGCGACGATGGCTTGTTCCATCTCCTTCTTCCGTGCCGGGGAGGCCTTCTCGAGGTACTGATAGACCAACCAGGACCCGGCAGTCCAGACGTAACGGTCGCTCCCTTTGCGTTTCAGGGCGGCTGATGTTTCGATGGCGCGCGGAAAATGCTGATCGAAATATCGCCGCACCACATTTGCCTGCGTATCGATGAAGCCGGCGTCGAAGTGGCACTTGAACATGACCATCACGCGCTTGATCGTGGGGTCGGATACCAATGGTTCCTGCGGCTGGCCGGCCAGCGCAGCGTCCTGACCAACACCCCGGAGGGCACCTGCCGCCAACAGATTTTCAATAAACTGACGTCGTCTCATTTCGAGTTCAGACCTTCACACTTTAATCTACCGTGCGTCGAAGCCAGTTGCTCGATTATTCGATGAGGCCGGCTGTGCAGTAATCGGATAGACTATCAGCACTTGCCTGCTATGAAGCGGACCTTTGCGCTCGCAATTTGCATCATGATCAACCCTCCGAAAAAATATGGAGCGGCTGGCGAGACCGCCGCGATTAGACTCATCTTCTACAGTTGGCGGCGCGAGTTGGCCGCAACTTGTTGATTCCAAACAAGGCG
>JADGNS010000191.1 GCA_017883355.1 Candidatus Solibacter sp. | reverse complement strand
GGCGGGCAGCCCCCGCGTGGCCAGCACCATGAGGCGGAGCGTCTCTAGCGTGATGGGCGAGTGCTCCATCTCAATCCACAAAAAGTGAAAGCCCAATGTGGCCGCGTGGGCTGCGGCTTCCACCCCAGCGGTCGTAATCGTCGCGCCGAACGCGGGCTGTCCCGCCTGAAGGCGTGCCCGCACGGGGTTGCACCAAGTCTGCTGTTGGCTCATGTCCTTCGATTCTGGCGCATCCGGGCGAGGTGCGCCAGCCCTGGTGGCTTCGTTTCGCATAGCCCACCCAAACGGCCCGGCGTTCTACAATGGGTCTTCCCCGCCTATGGCTCTGGACGACGCATTGGTTCGGCTCGCGCGGCAGATTGACGCCGCGAGGTATTCCGAGCGCTTCCTGGTGAATGCCGATGAGGTTGCGCGCCTGCGCCGCCACGGTGCGGGTGAGTTGCATCGGATATGCGCGGAGTTTGTCGTCTCGGTAAACCGCAAGCTGTCCGTGTCCGAGCTCGAACTTTCGCCATCCGAATATCGTCCGGAAACGTTCCGGGACGTTGGGGTCAACCTGATCCAGATCAGCTCCCAAGGCCGCCAGATGCAGATCGCGTTCGAGGCTCCATCCCAACTGGTCGCTAAAGAGAAGTTCCTGATTCCGTACGTCCTGGAGGGCGAGGTTCGCACCTATAACCAGAAGATGCTCGAACGGTTTGAGATTCGCAGCCTGCTGCTCTTCTTCTGCGTGACCGAGGGGAGCGTGGGCTGGCGCTTCTTCGACTGGCGAAACCGCCACACCGGAGGCGTGGATCACCAGTTGCTGGTCAGCCTGATGGAACCGCTCTTCTGATTGTGGAACTGCTGCGCGGCGCCTTCCCGTAGCCGCATTCAGGCCGGAGTCTCGTTTGGGAGCTATACTGGCACTCGACGGGGAATATAGGAGATACGCTATGCGACGGATGTGCCTCGGGTTTGCCGTGGGGATGGCGATGTTCGCCACCGCGGGGATGGCCCAGCCAGGGCCTTACAAGGTGCTCAAGACGGCCAAAGTTGGCGCCTTGGGCGGCTTCGACTATATCTATGCGGACGAGGCCGGACGCCGGCTGTACATTCCGCGCGGCGCCGTGCAGGGAGAGACCCCGACACCAGCCCGGGTGGCTGTCTTCAATCTCGATACGCTGGCGCCCGTCGGTGAAATTCCCAATACCAGGGCAAACGGCGCGGCGGTCGATGCAAAATCGGGCCATGGTTTCGCCAGCAGCAAACCGGTCGCGATGTGGGATACCAAAACGCTGGCCCTCATCAAGACCATCGAAATTGACCCGAAGTGCAGTCCGGACGGCATTCTTGCCGACCCGTTTAACCAGCGCATCTACGTGTTCAGTCACCCGACGATGGATGCCACGGTGATCGACGCGAAGGACGGCGCCGTACTCGGCACGGTGGATTTGGGCGGCGCGCCAGAGCAGGCGGCCACGGATGGCAAGGGCCATGTCTATGTCGTCATCCAGGACAAGTCCAACGTCGCGGTGCTCGACGCCAAAACGATGAAGGTCACCGCGCATTACGATTTCGGAGACAAGGGCAGCCGGTGCAACGGGCTGGCCCTGGATGCCAAGAACCACGTGCTCTTCGCCGCCTGCGGACAATCGGGAACACCACCGGCCACGCCGGCGCAGCCCATGATGGTGATCCTCAACGCGGATGACGGCAAGGTCATCACCTCGCTGCCGCTGGCCGGCGGCTCCGATGGCGCGGTGTTCAATCCGGCTACCATGGAAGTCTTCAGCTCGCACGGCAACGGTACCATGACGATCGTCAAGGAAAACAGTCCGACCAGCTTCGCCGTGGAGCAGGACCTCCAGACGATGACGGGCGCCAAGACGCTGACGTTGGATCCCAAGACGAACCACATCCTGACGATGGCCGCGGAGTACGGCCCGCCGCCGCCGCCCCCGGCCACG
Source organism: Candidatus Solibacter sp. (assembly GCA_017883355.1). Classification (GTDB taxonomy): domain Bacteria; phylum Acidobacteriota; class Terriglobia; order Bryobacterales; family Bryobacteraceae; genus Solibacter. The sequence goes on along the minus strand of JADGNS010000191.1, from coordinate 5,722 downwards.
CCGCCCGCAGGCGCCGCGCCGCCACAAGGACGCGGCGGCCGAGGACCCGCCCGGGGCCCGATGCTGCCGGATTCCTTCTCGATTCTCGTGGTCGGCAAGTAGCCAGGTAGGACAGACCATCGCTCTTCGTGGTCTGTCTTGCTTCGGCAAATCGAGTAAGTCGACAGGGTCGACAAAAGGCGATCCTCTGTCCCACGCACCCGTCTCCACGGAATTTTCAGGTGCGGTTGTTATGGTTTACCTAAGGAGATTCAAATGAAGCGGACGTTCCTCGCGTTTTTGACAGTCGTAGCCATTTCGGGCCTCGCCGGCGCCGCCGCCAAGAGCCTGCTAGTGAAAGATCTTCCCGCCGCCGTGCAGAAGACGGTGCAGGATACCCTCAAGGGCGCCGAGATCAAGAACATCTCGAAAGAGGTCGAAAAGGGCGTGACCCAGTACGAAGTGGAGACCTTGCTCAACGGCAAGCATCGCGACTTCAACGTGGACGCCAAGGGCAAACTGGTGGTGGTCGAAGAAGAAGTCGACATCGCCGGCATCCCCGCCGCGGCCAAGGCGGCAATTGAGAAGAAGGTCGCCGGCGGCAAGCTCGGCATGGTGGAAACCGTCAACAAAGGCGATGGCGTTACGTTGTACGAAGCCGCCTACACCAGCAAAGCGGGTAAGAAGGGCGCCATCCTCGTCAAGGCCGACGGCACCGAAACCAAGGACTAATGAAACCCCTGCTGTCACTCATCGGATTACTGCTGGCGGGCGCGATCGCGCTAACCGCGCAGCCCGCCTCCATTCGCGGCCGGGTGACCGACCCATCGGGCAAGAGCATCCCCGATGCGATCGTCAGCATGAGCAACGGACGGGGCGCTGCCCGCAGCGTGAAGAGCGACGTGCAGGGCCAGTATCAGGGCGCTAACGAATTCACGGAAGGGGCGCGATACCCGCTGGCCATCATGCTTCATCCGGGAATTGGCGTGCACCAGTTTTACTGCTTGATCGCGCGCAGGTCAGCCGAGGAGTTTTCGCCTGCACGTACCGTGACTGTGCTGGCGTTGTTAACCAGGCCGTCATCATCCCACATGGTCGCGTACCACGGTGTAGGACTGTCCCCGGCGATCGCGAGCGCGTAATACTGCCCCGGGCGAACCGCCGCCATCGCGTAGCGATCATTCGAATCACACGGCGCGAACAACACAAATCCCTGTCTCCACATGGCTTTGTTGTGCGGGAGCAGCCTCACTGTTCCGGCGGCGCACTTCTCTGCTGTGCCGCGAACGGTGCCACCGCCAAGCTTGTAGGCGACGGTCAGCGACTGAGCGCCGGGCAGAATCTCTACGCCTGACTCAAGGGCATCGTGGCCGCCGATCCGAATGGAGTCGAGATAATACTGCGGCGGGGGCAGTCCAGGGAGAATCTGATACGCACCGGGGTAAACGTTCTGGATCTGGAAGTCGCCTTTTGCGTCCGGCGTGGCGGTAAGGAAGGTGCCCGCGGGTTTATCTGCCAACCCTGCGGCGCCGGAGTTGAAGGCGAGCATGACGCTGGGCGGCTGAGGAGCAGGTGCCCCTTCGGGAACCTCCATTACAATCTTTCCTTGGATGGCAAACGGAGCAGCCGGCCGTAATTCAAGATTCTCCAAATCATGAGCCTTTAACTTTACCCACTGGGCCGCCCATAGTGTAGGGGCCCTCTGGTCCTCGTACGCGGAGATTCGCCATTCGCCCTCGGTGACAGCCTCGAATTCAAACGTGCCGCCACCCCGGGTGTTCCGAACCAGGGCGGGCAAGCCAATGCCTTTGCCAAGTGTCACGATGGCCTTAGGCACTGGTCTGCCTCTGACATCGAGCACAACGCCGCGCATGCGATGCACGGGAACTGCGGCCAGTTGGATATCCAGGTTCGAGATGTCGCCTCCGACCCGTACCATGACTCTTGCGGCAAGTTGACGGTCGGTTACGCCGGGATAGAAGGTCTGCGCCCAATCGAGTCGCTGATCGCCACGCGATCCCGGTGGTTTCAACGACGGGGGCGCAATTGCCGACAACAGCCAGGTGCCGGGGACGTCAAGATCCGTGATGCTGTACTCTCCCTTCTCGTTGGTCGTCGTTTGGCGGAAAATGCCGGTGCACGAAGGCATTTTGCACAACCAACTCTCTCCCCAATGCAACTGGAGGCGTGCGTTTGGGACGGGCTGTTCCATGGAATCCAACACCCTTCCCGAGATCCTGCCGATCGGCGGCATTTTGACTTCCAGTCGCATCGGGTCGCCGCCGGCGGCAATTTGAAACGGCTGGCCGCCACGCTCCGCCAGGAAACATCGGCCGCATTCCCGTTCGAAATCCTCGTCCACGAGAAAATTGGGAAGGGGCCAGAAGCCGCGAGCCGTATAGTTCGCGGTGTAGGTGCCGGCTTTTACGGCCTCGATGCGAAAATGCCCCTGGGAGTCAGTGGTGGCCGAGTAGGCGACCTCCCCAGCCCGAACCAGATTTACATCAACCCCGGGGATATCGATGCCAGTCACGGAGTTGACTACATGGCCGTCCACCGTCTGCGCGGCGAAAGCAACCGCCGCCAGCATCGATGCGATGAGGATCACACGCAACACACAGTTATCGTACGACACGTGGCGCCGCCGATAATGCACGCCGCATGCTAGTCATGAACCGACGTGGAATCATTATTTTGAGAGCTTGGCAGTGTGGCTAATCAGCCCCCATTGTGAATGCGCCGCCCGATCACCTCCCTTGAGGCTCGGAGACGACCTATTGACCGACCAGATGGGATGGGCGACGGCTCATGATTATACGCGAGTCGTATACGCGATACGGGCAACATTCCGCATATGACATGGCACCAGCAATCGGACACGCGGTCCCCAACGGCGATCTGGGAAGCGTCGCTATGCTGCCCTTAAGGGCGCCGTATTGGGGCTAACCGAATCGCCCACCCCATCGTCTGTAACATAATCGGAGTAGCCATGGGCGCTTTTGCGTGGATCGGCCAGTTCGCCGGGGACCTCCGTTTCGGCGCGCGCAGCCTGCGCCAGGCGCCCGCCTTTACCGCCATCGCCATCGGCTCGCTGGCCCTGGGCATCGGCGGTAGCACCGCCATGTACTCCGTGATCCACGCTGTCATCCTGGACCCGTTCCCGTATAAGGATCCAGACCACCTCATGAGCGTCACGGTATTGGGGCAACGCGGCGACAACTTCAGTTACTACCGAATCGACCAGTTCCTGGAAATCGCCGAGCGCAATTCCGTATTCAGCGGGGTGATCGCCTCCACGTGGAGCGACGTGACCTGGACCGGCGGCGCCGAACCCCAGCGGCTGCGCGGCAATCACTGCACCATGAACACGTTCGACGTGATGGGGGTGGCGCCTCTGGTAGGGCGCGGCCCCAGCCCATCGGACGCCGCCGAGGGCGCCGAGCCCGTGGTGGTGCTCGGCTACAAGTTCTGGCAGCGGCAATTCGCCGGCGACCCCTCGGTCCTGGGCCGCAAACTCCGCCTCAACGACAAGGTCCGCACCGTGATCGGCGTGATGCCGCCGCGCTTCATGTGGCGCGGCGCCGACGTCTACCTCCCCGACGTCTTTCACCGGGGAGAGAACGTCGAAGGCGAACGCAGCGTTCACCTTCTTGGCCGTCTCAAGCCGGGCGTAACCCGCGAGCAGGCGTCGGCCGGCATACGAGCGGTCCTGCAACCGGTTCTGGAGGACCTGGAGCGCACCTACCCGAACGACTTTCCCAAGCCATGGCGGATCCGCCTGCAAAGCTTCGGCGAGACGTTTCCCAGCGGGATTCAGGATGCGCTGTGGATCCTGTTCGGCGCGGTGGGGCTGCTGCTCTTGATCGCCTGCGTCAACGTGTCGAACCTGCTGCTGTCCAGAGGCGCCTACCGGAGACGCGAAATGGCGATTCGCGCCGTGGTGGGCGCCGGCGCCTTCCGCATCGTGCGGCAACTGCTGGCGGAGAGCCTGCTGCTGGCGCTCGCCGGCGGCGCCGTGGGCGTGCTGCTGGCCTATGCGGGATTGCGCGGCATCATCGCGGTGGTGCCGCCGAACACCATCCCGGACGAAGCCCAAATCACCCTCAACGCGCCGGTGCTGGGGTTCACGCTGGCGGTTTCGGTGGTGGTTTCCCTGCTCTTCGGCCTGGCCCCGGCTCTCCAACTGGTGGGCCGCGATCTCCTGACACCGCTCAAGGAGTCCGGCCGCGGCGCTTCCGGCGGCGTGCGGCAGCGCGTGATGCGCGGCGCGCTGGTAGTGGCCGAGGTCGCGCTCTCCGTGGTCCTGCTGGTGGGGGCCAGCCTCATGATCCGCACGCTCCTCTCCATCCAGGGAGCCAATCTCGCCTTTCACCCGGACCGCATTCTGACCCTGCGCATTCCGTTCTCCGAGCAGCGGTACCCGGACGCCAACCGCCGCAACGCCTTCCTGCGGGACGTCCTGGGGAGGATGCAGACCGCGCCCGGGGTGCTCGCGGTGGGAGTCAACGCCGGGCTGCCTCCGGTGAGCAACTGGAGATTCCCGGTGGAAGCGGTGGGGAGTTCGCAGAAGGAGAACAAGCCGGTGCTGGTGCAGCAGACCAACGCGGACTATATCCGGGTGATGGGACTCAAGGTGGTGCAAGGGCGTTTCCTGAACGAAGCCGAGGTGGAGGCTCACCGCCATAGCATCGTGGTCAACCAGACGCTGGTGCGGCGCTACTTCTCCGGAGGCGAGGCCATCGGACGGCTGATCCGGATTCCCCTCCTGCGCTCGGCGCCGCTGAAGCTGGCGGACGATTCGTTCCAGATTGTCGGCGTGGTCCAGGACGCCGTGAACGATGTGTCCACCAACGAGACGTGGCCGGAGTTGTACCTGCCCTACACCATCATGGGACGCGCGGACCGCATCTTCGCGATCGGCCCGGGCCGGGGGGAAGCGCTGGCGGCGGTGCTCAAAGCTCAGGTCTATGCCGTCGATCCCAGCCAACCGCTCATGGACGTGAAGACCATGGAAACGGTGCTGGCCGAAAACGCCTACGCGCGTCCGCGCTTCAACCTGCTCCTATTCACCGTATTCGCGGTGCTCGGACTGGTGCTGGCCCTGTTCGGCATATACGGCGTCATTTCCCATGCGGTGGCCCAACAGACGCGGGAGATCGGGATTCGGATCGCGCTGGGCGCCAGTTTCCAGCAGGTGATCGCCATGGTGCTGGGCATCGGTGCGCGACTGCTCGTGATCGGCGTAGCGGTGGGACTGGGTGCCAGCCTGGCGTCGGTCAAGCTTCTGGCAGGACTGGTGCACAACGTTTCGATGTTCGACCCGTACTGGTTTGCGTCGGTCGCGGTGCTCTTGTTCGGCGCCGGAATCTTCGCCAGCTTCTGGCCGGCGCGCCGCGCCGCCAGGGTGGACCCGATCACGGCGCTGCGCGACCAGTAGGACAGGCCGGGGTACCCTCTGGGTCCGCCTGTCTTGCCCTCTTGCCTGCCAACCTTGTCAAGCGGAGCGCCGCGGCGTAGAGTGGATTCAAATGAAAAACTTGCGCCATGCGGCGGGGGCCTGGTTCGCCCTGGCACTAGCCGCCTCCGCCCTGCCAGCCGCTGCCGCCGTGCATGTCTGGGAGAAACAGGAACTGACCTTGACCAGTGCCCGTTCGTTCCCCAACGCGTACACCGATGTTACGGTATTTGTTGATCTTACGGGGCCAAACTTCAAGAAACGCATTTACGGCTTCTGGGACGGCGG
>JADGNS010000190.1 GCA_017883355.1 Candidatus Solibacter sp. | reverse complement strand
TTTGCGAACGGCATCGCGGCATTGGGTGAAGCCCAGTATTCGTCGACGCACAACCAGACGCAGGGGCTATCGGGGGAAGTCTTCCGGTCGCGCCGCAGCCACAATGTCACGAGCGGTGTTGATTTCCGCCGGCAGCAATGGAACACACTTTCGCAGCAGGATCCGCGCGGCACGTTCACGTTCACCGGCGCCGCGGCGGGAAGCGATCTGGCAGGATTTCTTTTCGGCGTGCCGGACACGGCGTCGATAGCATTCGGCAACGCCGACAAATACTTTCGCGCGAACTCGTGGGATGCCTACGTTTCCGACGACTGGCGCTTTCGCTCCGGTTTCTCGCTGACGCTGGGCGTGCGCTACGAGTACAACTCGCCGATGGCGGAGATTTACGGACGGCTGGTCAATCTGCAAGTGGCGAACCACTTCGCCTCGGCGATTCCGATGGTGGCGCGATCGGCGGGCCCGCTGATCCAGGCGGACCGGAACAACATGGCGCCGCGACTGGGTTTCGCATGGCGGCCGTTCCCCGCGTCCACCATGATCGTGCGCGGCGGTTATGGGATCTACTATGACAACCCGGTTTATCAATCCATCGCGATGCAAATGGCGCAGCAGGCTCCGCTTTCCACCAGCCTGCGGGTGCAGAACAGCGCGGCCAGTCCGCTGACGCTGGCGGAGGGGTTCCGCGGTTCGCCGAACACCATCAGCACCACGTTCGCGATCGACCCGAGGTTCCGCGACGGTTACGCGCAGAACTGGCAGGTCTCGGCGCAGCGCGATCTTCGGTTCGCGCTGCAAATGGTGGCGACGTACCTGGGCATCAAGGGCACGCGCGGCGTGCAGCAGTTTCTGCCGAACACGTTTCCAGCGGGCGCGGTGAACCCGTGCGCCGGGTGCCCGAGCGGCTATTCCTATATGACGTCGAACGGCGACTCCACGCGGCACGCCGGGACGCTGCAGTTGCGCCGCCGCCTGCGGCAGGGTCTCGCGGCCGAGGTGCAATACACGTGGGCGAAGGGCCTGGACAACGCCGCGTTGGGCGGCAGCGGATTCCTGATTGCGCAGAACTGGCTCGACCTGCGCGCGGAGCGGGGCCGTTCCAACTTCGACCAGCGCCATACGGCCGTTTTTCAGGCGCAATACACAACAGGCGCGGGTTCCGGCGGATTTTTCACCGGCCGCACAGGAGCTCTTTTCCGCGAATGGACGGTCGTTACACAGGTCAATTTTAGTACCGGCCTGCCGCTAACGCCCACGTCCTTCTCATCGGTGCGCGGTACCGGAGTGACCGGCAGCATACGCGCGGACTATACGGGGGCGGATCCCTATGACGCGCCGACGGGACTCCACTTGAACCCCGCCGCTTTTGCGGCCCCCGCCGCGGACCAGTGGGGCAACGCGGGGCGCAACAGCATCACCGGCCCGGCGCAGTTCAGCCTGAACGCCTCCGCCGCGCGCACGTTCCGTTGGGGCGACCATCTGACCGCCGATCTGCGGGTGAACGCGGCCAACGCTCTCAATCATCCGGTGTTCCCCAGTTGGAACACCGTCATCGGCAGCGTGCAATTCGGCCTGCCGAATCCCGCGGGCCAGATGCGGACGCTAGAGACCACGCTGCGAGTGAGGTTCTAACCATGCGCCGATTGCTTCCGCTGTTGCTGTGTACCGCATTTCCCATGGCCGCACAGCAGCCCGCAACTCCTCCTCAAGAGCTGCCGGTCTTTCATTCCGAGACGCGGCTGGTGGTGGAACAGGTGACGGTGAAGGACAAGGGCGGCAAGCCGGTGGAGGGCCTGACCGCGAAGGATTTTGCGGTCACGGAAAACGGCATACCGCAGACGGTTGCATTCCTGGAGTTTCAGAGGCTCGAGGAAATCCGGCCCGCGCCCACGCTGACGGACCGGGTGGCTGCCATCCCACGCCTGGCGCACACGCAGATTGCGGCGGAGCGTCCGCTGGACCTGCGATACGCCGACCGCCGCCTGCTGGCGCTGTATTTCGATATGACGTCAATGCCTCCGGCGGACCAGTCGCGCGCCATTGGGGCGGCGCAGGAGTTCATTCGCAAGATGATGACGCCCGCCGATCTGATGGCCATCATGGTGTATGCGGGAGGCGAGGTGACGGTGCACGAGGACTTCACGGGCGACCGCGAACGACTGCTCGCCACGTTGCAGACGATGATCGTGGGCGAAGACGAGAACGTGCCCGAGCCGGTAGTGGACGGCGCATTCGGCCAAAACGGCGGAGAGTTCGCGATCTTCCGCACGGATCGCCAGCTTTCCGCGCTGCAGACGGCGGCCAAGATGCTGGGAACGCTCAACGAGAAAAAGTCGCTCATCTACTTCGCCAGCGGGCTGCGACTGAACGGCACGGACAATCACGCGCAGCTTCGCGCCACGATCAATGCGGCTACGCGGGCGGGAGTCTCGTTCTTTACGGTGGACGCGCGGGGTCTTATCGCATCGGCGCCGATGGGTGACGCCACGCGTGCGTCGCCGGGCGGAATCGGCGCGTACTCCGGGGCGACGGCGATGACCGCGATTTCCAATTTACAGCGCACGCAGGATACGCTGTGGTCGCTGGCGGCGGACACGGGCGGGAAGGCGCTGCTGGACGCCAACGACCTGAGCCTGGGTATCGTGCAAGCGCAGAAGGCCATCGTCAGCTACTACGTGCTGGGTTACTACACTTCCAACGCAGCCCTGGATGGCAAGCAGCGCAAGGTGAAGATCACGCTCAACGGCGAACTTACCGCGGAGCTCGACTATCGCGGCAGTTACTTCGCCGGCAAGGAGTTCAAGAAGTTTACAGCCACCGACAAAGAGCGGCAGTTAGAAGATGCATTCATGTTGGGCGACCCGATTACGGAACTTACCATGGCGATGGAAGTGAACTACTTTCAGTTGAATCGGGCCGAGTATTTCGTGCCCATCGCCATTAAGATCCCCGGCAGCGAGTTAGTACTTGCCAAGCACGGAGGGGCGGAGCATACGCTGATCGATTTCATGGGCGAGATCCGCAGCGGCGGGCCGGCCAACAACGTCCGCGACAAGATCGACATTAAGTTGAGCGATGCGACCGCCGCGGAACTTGCCACGCGGCCGATTACCTACGATACGGGCTTCACCGTGATGCCCGGCGATTACCGGATCAAGTTCCTGGCGCGCGACGCGGAGACCGGGCGAATCGGCACGTACGAAACGTCGGTGAAGATTCCGAACCTGAACCCCAACACCGAGGCCGTGGAATCGAAGATCGCCATCAGCTCCGTGGTGCTGAGCAGCCAGCGAATTCAGCTTGACGACGCGCTGTTTAATGCCACCAAGGACAAAGAGAAAAGCCAGGTGCTGGACAGCGTCAATCCGCTGGTGCAGGAAGGGCAGAAGCTGATTCCGAGCGTCACGCGCGTGTTCCGTAAGGCCAAACCGATGTACGTGTACCTGCAAGCCTACCAGCAGGGCGCGGAGCCTCCGCATCCGCTGGCTGCGTTCGTCACGTTCTACCGCGGGGACGCCAAGGCGTTCGAGACAGCGCCGGTGCCGGTGGCCGAGCACGTGGCGAGCCGCTTGAACACGATGCCGATCAAGCTGAGTATTCCGATTGATAAACTGGCCACCGGCGAGTATCGCCTGCAGGTGACCGTGCTCGATCCGAATGCGCAGGCGGCGGCGTTCTGGCAGACATCTGTGATGCTGGTGCAGTAACGGGACAGGCGCCAGGAGTGGCAAGAAAAAGCCGCCTGAAAGGCGGCTTGCAGCCAGGATTGGCTGCCCCACATATGTCCAGTTATTTGCTGGACCCGGAACTAGTTATCGGTTGGCTTGGCGACCTTATCGACCACGAAGACTTCCGCCTGGGCCTTGGTGGATTCGAGCTTCAAGCCGAGCTGCTCCTGGAACGCGGTGAACAGATCGGGAGGCGCCGCTTTGTCAGTTGGGGGCGGCGGCGGTCTAACCCCAAGGCCGCCGAACTGAAACTCATCGGGCGTCCAGAGCAGCGTGAAGTCCCACCTTCCGGCAAGTCCTGTCTGATCGACGACCGGCCGATCGAGAACCGCGCTCTGCATCACGCCGGCGAAGTCCGCCATGGTGGCGTTGATGGCGGGTAAATTTCCGAGCCCCCGGAAGAACAGGCCGGGAAGGTTGCCCGTACTTTCGCTCTTGGTGAGCTTCGGTCCGTTCTTGCCGACGGTAATGGCGTATACCGAGAGCTCCTTCTTGTCGCGATGGAAGGTGAGCTTGAAACGATCGGCCAGCAGTTTTTGAACCATGGCCTTCCACTGTTTGTCGTTGGGCTGACCCTCTGCTTTGGGCTGCGCCGCCACATCGAACTTCTCGGTTTCGACCCAGGCCGGTGCGCCAGCGATCTGCTTGGCATGAATCCCGTAGGCGAAGGTGACCAGATCGGCGAGTGTCGTATTGACGGTGGAAAACTGACGGCCCCTGACCATGAATGCCTTGCCGGGCCGGTCGGGCGTGGCGGGCTTGATGGTGGCCACTTCAAACTCCGGAGTGGCATCGGCGGCCATCGGCTTGGGAGGCGGCGGAGGATCGGGAATCGCCCAGGCGGTCTGGGCGGTGGCACGCTTCAGGTTCAACGGCAGCGGGTTCGGTCCCTGTGTGAAGTTCCCGGTGATGGAGTCTCCGTCGGCTTCCAGCTTTCCCTCATAGGAGCCCCCAATCCCGGGTATCGACATTTTCACCGCCGAGCCTTGTACCGTGATCGGGTTGGCCGGGACGCCCTGGCCCGACTGGTCGATGCTGTAGAAGATACCGCGCAGGGCGCCTCCGTCAGCCTTGGAAACCTTGACGACCGTCCGCAGTTCTCTACCGTCGGGCAGCTTGAGTGTGCCCTGCCAGGTACCGGTCAAGTCTTGAGCAAGCAGCGCGTTTCCCGACAGCGCCGCGAGAGCTACCATCGAGAGCATGAACTTTTTCATGGCAATCTCCTAAGAAAATTCGGGCTAGATCTTTTCACTTTACCACCACGTGTGGAATTGGCGTTCGGGGCGGGCCTCGGTCCCACCAAACGCTTCCAACTTCCGCCCGTTAGTATAGTTTGGGGAGCGCCATGGGACTGCTGCAGAACTTGAAATTCACCGCGCGCATGATGCGCAAGAACCCGGCGCTCGCGCTGTCCGCAATTCTGGCGACGGGCCTCGGCATCGGCGCCACCAGCGCCATGTTCAGCGTGACTGACGGCATCCTGCTGCATCCGCTTCCGTTCCCGCAGTCCGACCGGCTGGTCAACGTGTGGGAGAGCGCACCCACGCGCAATCTGCCCCGCCTGGTGGCGGCGCCCGGGAATTATTACGACTGGCGCGCGCAAAGCCGATCCTTCTCCGCCATCGGCGCCTACCAGCAGGCCACCTTCAACCTGGCCTCGCGCGACAGCGAGCCGGAACGCTTCCTCGGCGCCATCTGCGATCCGGGATTCTTCGCCGCGCTGGGCGTTCCCGCCCTGCTCGGGCGCGTCTTCACGGCGGAGGAAGATCAACCGGGCCGCGATGCGGTGGTCGTCGTGGGTTTCACGGCGTGGCAGCAGCGCTTCGGCGCGGACACCGCCATTGTGGGCCGGCAGATTGAAATCAACGGACGGACGCGGACTGTCGTCGGCGTCATGCCGCGCGGCTTCGAATATCCGGCGCAAGCCGTGATGTGGTCGCCCCTCGCACTCGATGCGGCCACCAAAGCGCGGCGCGACTTCCACCGCCTCCGCGTGATCGCGCGCCTCAAGGATGGCGTTCCGCTGGAGAGAGCGCGCGCCGAGTTTCAGACCATCGCCGCACGGCTCGCGCAGCAATATCCCGACCTCAACGCCGACGAAACGGCGGCGGTCAACCTGGTGCTCGATGACCTGGTGGGGACCGTGCGTCCGGCGCTTCTGGTGCTATTGGGCGCGGTGGGCGCGGTGCTGCTGATTGCCTGCGCCAACGTCGCCAACCTGCTCCTGGCGAAGGCCTCGGGCCGGCGGCGCGAGATCGCCATCCGCACGTCGCTGGGGGCGGGACGCTCCACCATCGTCACGCAGATGCTCACGGAGAGCGTCGTGCTGGCCACGCTCGGCGGAGCCACCGGCCTGATGCTGGCGCAGGTGGCGCTCCGCGGCTTGATCTCGCTCGCTCCGGCGACCATCCCGCGCCTGGAAGAGGTCGCGCTGAACGGCCGCGCCGTCGGCTTGGCGCTCGCGCTGTCCCTGGCCACGGGGATTCTCTTCGGCCTGGCCCCGGCGTGGTTCGCCTCGCGCATCGACGTCAACTCGATGCTCAAGGAGGGCATGCGCGGCTCCAGCGGGCGCAATCCCCTGCGTAGCGCGCTGGTGGCCGCGCAGGTGGGCATGGCGCTTGTCCTGCTATCCGGCGCCGGACTCCTGATGCGCAGCTTCTACGAAGTCGCGCGCGTGGACGCGGGGTTCGACCCCGAGCGCCTCATGACGATGCGCATCTCCCCGGCGCCGGTGAAGTATCGCGACCATCCGGATCTGCAGATTCAACTGGCGCGCGGCATTCTGGAGAAGGTATCGGCACTGCCCGGCGTGCGCCTGGCGGCGATCGCCAGCGACGTGCCCCTGCTGGGCGGTCCGATTTACATCATGCGCTTCGCCGGCCGGCCCGCGGTGACGCCCGCGCAAGCGCCGGTGGCCAACTATTTCGCCGTGACGGCGGCGTTCTTCGACGCCATGGGCATGCGCCTGACGCGCGGCCGCGCCATCACGGCACGCGACGCCCAGGGTTCGCCGCTGGTGGCCGTCGTCAATCAGACGTTGGTGGACCGCTACTTCCCGCACGAAGACCCCATCGGCAAGCAATTGGAGATCGGGTTCAGCGATCCGCCGCGCTGGCGCGAGATCGTGGGCGTGGTGGCGGATGTGAAAGCCGCCGGGTTGGATCAGGACACCCCCGTGCAGGTCTATGCGGCGCAGGCGCAGATGCCGTCGTTCCCTTCGGGCACGGTGACGTCGATGACGGTGCTGGCGCGGACCGCGGGAGACCCGGCGCGGCTGGGTCCGGCGATCCACGCCGCGATTCTTGGAGTGGACCGTTCGCAGCCTGTGTACGCCATCCAGCCGATGACGGACGTGGTATCGAAATCGATCGCGCAGCGGCGCCTCTCCCTGGTGCTGCTGGCTTTTTTTGCGGCGTCGGCGATGCTGCTGGCGGCCATCGGGGTGTACGGCGTGATGTCCTTCGTGGTGGCGCAGCGCACGGGCGAGATCGGCATCCGGATGGCGTTGGGGGCGCGGTCCTCGCAGGTTGCCTGGCACGTGCAGCGCCAGGGAATGACGCTGGTGGCGGCGGGTCTGGCCGGGGGACTGGCGGGAGGACTGGTGCTGACGCGGTATTTGAGCACGCTGCTATTCCGGGTGGACGCGCGCGATCCGCTGGTCTTCGGCGTGTCGGCGGCGCTGCTCGTAGTGGTATCGATTGTGGCCTGCTGGCTGCCGGCGCGCCGCGCGTCGCGGGTGGACCCGCTGACCGCATTGCGGAACGAATAGCGGCAGGTCAGGTGGCTGCATCCTCCAGTCCGATGCGACGGAAATCGGTTCGACTGCCAGGGATGGACTTTCACGGGAATGCGTAGTGTTTTTCCTTTGCCGGAAACCACTCCCTTACGGTCGTGGCTCTGATCGGAGCCGCGACCGTCAGGGAGCGGTCTTCCATTGGCACCTAATCT
>JADGNS010000189.1 GCA_017883355.1 Candidatus Solibacter sp. | reverse complement strand
CAAAGGCAAAATCGGCGGCTGGGACGTCGTCAACGAAGCTCTCAATGAAGACGGCACGCTGCGCAAATCGCAATGGCTGAACATCATCGGCGAGGACTATCTGGTAAAAGCCTTCCAGTATGCCCACGAGGCCGACCCCAACTGCGAACTCTATTACAACGATTACTCCATCGAGAACGAAGCCAAGCGCAAAGGCGCGGTCGATCTGATCAGGAAGCTGCAAGCGGCCGGGGTGAAGGTCGCCGCCATGGGCCTGCAAGGCCACGACTCCCTCGACTGGCCCACCCTCCAGCAACAGGAAGACACCATCGACGCCTTCGCCGCCCTCGGCGTGAAAATCGCCATCACCGAGTTAGATGTCGATGTGCTCCCGCGCGCGGAACGCGGCAACTCCGCCGACGTTTCGGCCACGTCCACGGGCGGCGCCAACCCCTACGTCAACGGCCTGCCCGACGATATCCAACAGGCCCTTGCCAAGCGCTACGCAGACCTGTTCGCTATCTTCGTCAAGCACGCCAACGTCATGTCGCGTGTTACCTTCTGGGGCGTCACCGATGGCGATTCCTGGAAGAACAATTTTCCCGTTCGCGGCCGTACCAACTATCCGCTGCTGTTCGATCGCGAAGGCAAACCCAAGCCGGCATTCCACAGCGTGATTCAAACCGCCAGGAAGAAATAGCTCTACCTGGCCCACGCCTCACCTTCCGGCGTGCGGCGCCACGCGAAGTAAGCGTCGAGCACTTTGAGCGATTCAGCACTCGGCACCGGCCCTGCGTGTGGTGTTCCGGAGAAATACATCACCGACGGGTTGGCGTCGCTGAAGGCCCGCCATGTCGGGACTCCCTCGCCATTGGGGTCGCCGCGCTTGGCGAAGTTCGTCCAATAGGTCGCCATGGCCTCCGAGATCGCTTCGTCCTGCTTCGTAATCTGCGGATTCGACGGATTGAGATGCTGGAATACGTACGACACATCCGCGCCGTGCGGCGAGCCGTATCCGGCGCGCGGGGAATCGGCGGGATATTCCGGGTGCTGGTCGAAGTAGTAATAGAATGCTTTGGACTTCCCGGTCTTGGCCTGAAGCCGCGCCCAAATCCAGGTGTGCCAGCCGAATGCCGCATCGCGCGCCAGATCGCGCGCGGTTTTCGGAACTGCGATGGCCTCCGTGGGGTAGGCCTTGAGAAGACGATCCGCGAATGGGCCGTAGCGCGCCTTCACGCCGGAGATATAGTCCTCCGGCGTGCGCGGAGGCGAGAAACTCGCACCCTCGTCGGAGTTGTAGCCAACCAGGATCGGCGTATCGTTGTACCGCTTCGCCTCGTAGAGCTTGTATTGATCGTCCGGAATCACCCATCCGTCGATGATCGGCCACGCCATGCCCCCGCCGCGGCCACCCGCGGGGAGTTTGTCGGCGGCGATTTTCCGCAAGGCCGCGATGGAGGACGATCCCGCTCGATTGGCGTACGCTTCGCCCGACCGTTCGGCATCCGCCAGCCGCTTCAGGTTTTCGCCGGGAAACGTGGTCGGCCGGGGCGGACCGAACGAGCCGCCGCTCTGCGAGATCGCGCCGTGGAACAGACCCTTCGCCAGCGGCGATGCGCACAGCATGCTGACCGCGATGCCGCCGGCCGATTCGCCGAAGATCGTCACCCGGCGCGGGTCGCCGCCGAATGCGGCAATGTTCTTGCGCACCCACTCGAGGCCCGCGATCATGTCGAGCAGTCCGTAATTCCCCGAAGAATGATTCTTGTTTTCCACACTCAATTCCTGGTGCGCCAGAAATCCGAGCGCCCCGACGCGATACGCGATGCTGACCAGCACCACGCCTTTTTTGGCCAATCGTTCGCCACTGTAGTTTGGCTCCGATGTGGCGCCCGCGTTGAACCCGCCACCGTAGATCCAAACCAGAACGGGAACGCGATCGTTGGCGGATTTCGCCGGCGTCCACACATTCAGATACAGGCAATCCTCACTCGTGGCAGGACCCGAATTGGCGCCGGCAGGGTTTCCCATTCCCTGCACGCATCCCGCTCCGAACTTCGCCGCTTGTTTTACTCCGTCCCACTTCGCGGCGGGTTCGGGCCCACGCCATCGGAGGTAGCCCAGCGGCGGTGCGGCGAATGGGATCCCTCTATAGACGGTTAGCCCCTCTTCCATTATTCCCTGAATCAATCCGCCTTCGACTCTTACCGGAGCAGGTGTCTGGGCTACACACAGCCCGCCCGCAAACATTGCAACCAGGAATGCTCTCTTCATCGACATAGCCTCTCTTTATTTATTGCCAGTCCTATTTCCATCTACTTCATATAGCGCTTCTCTTTGTAGTAGCGGGCTGCGCCGGGATGCAGCGGGACCTCGTACCCGTTCCAAACCGTGTGGACGTTATAAGAGAAGTTCAGGTGACGCCACTCGAGCAGCTGCTGTTGTTCGTCCATCGCTTTCGCAACAGAATACGCGAAGCCATCCGGCATGTCGGCCCGGCCATAGATCGCCGTACCCGTCCGCACTACCGTTGGGATCGGCCGCTCGATACCGCGGTATAGCCCCGCGGGGATGATGCCCCGGTCTTGTTCGCCCTCGCGCGCCAGTTCCGCCAGCAGATCGTCCGGCAACTCGATGAAGTTGAGATCGAATTTCTGGCTGATCTCCGTCCAGATTCTCCATTCCGGAGCAGTCGTCATACCGCCGCCTCCTCCAATTGCGATGTCGAAGTTCTCCCTGTCCTCAGGCGTACTGCCGATGCGGCCGCCGGCCGCTTCGATGGTCGGTCTCGACAGGCCAAAGTGAGCCAATATTCGTGAAGAGTCACCGCCGATTCCCGCGGTGAGGATTCGGACTGGCCAGCGCTTCTGCCGGATCTGCGACAGGTCCGTAATGCCCGTCGCCGCTTTAGCCGCGACCAGAACATAACTGGGATCCTGGATGTTGGCGAGCAAACGCAGATTCGTTCTGGGTTTCTCTTTCGCGTAGGGGCCCATTCCGCGGTATGCGTTTCGCAGGAACTGAATCGCCACCGCGCCGAAGTCGACGGCTCCCAGCCCCGGCGCATTTCGCGGCGCGAGGATCTCGGGTACGGCGGAATCCGGTTGATACGGAGGCGGCGTTCTAGCGTCGCTGACGATGCGGGGAGCAGCGGCCGCGTTGCAGTTATAACAGATCTGCACGTCGTATCCGTACGGCTTCATCGCCGCTTGCACAACCTCGGCCATCGCTCCCCACGGGCATAATCGGCACGCTCCGCCGAATACCGGCTTTTTCTCAGTAATACCTGTCTGCCCGCCGGCGAACGTCGCGGCGGCGAGTAACGCCACTATCAGGGACGGAAATGAAATACGGAATCTCGACACGATCTCACCTCATGTATTCCTGCGCCCGGCCGGAAGAATTGCGATGTCCTTCCTAACGTGGCGTGCGGGCCGGAGGCTAACCGATAGCCGTCACGGTCACGTCTGCCGCCGAGTCGTCTCAGATCCTGACCTCCGATAGTGTATACCCCAGCGGCTGGATTTGCCCCCATTTTTGAGCCTTAACTGTTTGTCTCAAAAATTGGGGGCAAATCCCCAGCGGCTCGCGGAAGGTCTCCGGGGCGGATCCCGCGCTGGACGATTCCTCGTGGAAGACGGTTCCAATTCCGGGCGGGTTCAAGGAACTGGGCTGTCGCCGATGTCCCCAGCCTCTGCTGATTCCGCAAGGAGATTACCCTTTCCGACCCCTTCAGGGTGGCGCCCGGAAGGAACCGCCCGGTATCGAAATCCGGCGGAAGTTTGAGTTCCGCGCGCATTCTAACGGGGCCGCAACGGTTAGGGCTAACGGTTAAACGTAAGCACCGGAGGTTCGTCACGTGAGCGCAACCATCAGATTCCATTAGGGTTGAGTACCTGACACCGTACCGAACCTAGCCGTAGCCTGTGCCAGGCGTAAACTCGATTAAGTTGCGCTGTGCAACTAATGGAGATAGCATAGCGAACGGTGGGAAGTAAAAGAGACAATAAGATGCGAAAATTATCCACGACGATATTGCTTATTTTGTTCGTGCTTGCGGTTCAGGGGTACGCGCAGAGTATTACGGGCTCGCTGAACGGACGTGTGGTCGATCAGCAGAGCAGTGCGGTTCCGGATGCCAAGGTTACCGCTTTCGAGCCAACCAAGAAAGTGACGGTCGTCACGAATACAACTGGCGTCGGAGATTTCTCGATCGCCGGATTGGCTCCAGGCACCTACACCGTCACTGTCGAGGCCGCGGGCTTCAAGAAACTGACTCGCCCAGACGTGGCGCTGAACGCGAGCGACAAGATCGCCCTGGGCGAACTGACCCTTACACTCGGAGCTCTCACCGAGACAGTAGAAGTCAGTGCCAACGCGACGACTTTGCAGACGCAGAGCAGCGAACGCGGTGCCGCCGTCACCGGCACGCAGATTGAGAACATTAACGTGGACGGCCGCACTCCGCTCGATCTGGCCAAGCTGGTTCCGGGCGTGCAGTTTACGACGGGAGCTTCGTACGCCGTGGGCGACGCCTCCATCGGGGCGAACCAGTTTACCGCGAATGGCACGCGCCCCTCGCAGAACCAGGTAACCCTCAACGGAATCGGCAATGTCGATACCGGCAACAATGGCGGCATGAACGCCAGCGTCAGCAACGACTCGATCGCGGAATTCAAAGTGCTCACCGGCGCCTATCAGGCCGAGTATGGCCGTAGCGCGGGTGCGCAGGTGCAGTTGGTCACCAAGAGCGGCACCTCGCAGTTCCACGGCAGCGGCTATCTGTATCACCGCAACGAGGGCATGAACGCGAATACCTACCTCAACAACATCCGGCCCCAGTTTGGGTTGGCGGTAACCCCCAAGCCTCTGTTTCGTTATAACGATCCCGGCTATACCATCGGCGGCCCCATACCAATAAAGAAAGGCAACATTCGCAACAAGGTGTTTTTCTTCTGGAGCCAGGAATGGCAGGAGCAGCTAAAACCCAACACCGCGCGAAACGTGACGGTGCCCACCACGCTGGAGCGGAAGGGCGATTTCAGCCAGAGCGTCAGCTCCGCCAACCACCAGTTGGTGAAAATATATGACCCGACGAATGGTAACCCATTCCCCAACAACATCATCCCAACCAGCCGGATCTGGGCGCCGGGCGCTGCACTGCTGGGTATTTATCCCCAGCCCAATCAGTCAATGGCCGCGAATGCCAACCTTCCTTCGGGCGCCACATACAATTACCAGACCCAATTGCCGAGTAAGCAGCCCCGCCGGGAAGATCTGTTGCGGCTGGATTACAACGTGACCGAAAGGCTCCGCGTCTACGGGCACTACGTCAAAGATCAGCAGAACATGGTCATCCCCTACGGAACATGGGTATTGGGGATCAACCCGCCGATCGCGCCCATTTCCGAGCCCATTCCAGGCAAGAGCATGGCGGTGGGAGCCACCTACATGATCAGCCCGACCATGACCAATGAATTCAACGTGGGTTTCACCAACAACAGCATCAATATCTTCGCCCCGAACGGCGGGTTGAGCCAGAAGACCCTGCTGGGCTCCACTCCGCTGCCGGTGTTGTACCCTGACGCCGTGCAGAACGACTATATTCCTCAGGTGGGTTTTGGCGGCAACAACCTGGCCAACTCACCCTCGTTCGGGAGCGCCGATGCGCCGTTCATCAACTACAACACAACCATCGATATCACCGACGGCGTGTCGAAGGTCTGGCGGAGCCATGTCTTCAAGGCCGGCTACTACATGCAACGCAGCCGGAAGGATCAGACGTCTTTCGCAAGCTTCGACGGCAGCTACAACTTCGGCGACCAGGGTGGACCGACGGGCTCCAATCCGCTCGACACCGGCTACGGCTACTCCAATGCGCTGCTGGGAGTTTTCCAGTCCTTTAGCCAGGCGCAGCATCATCTGAACGGCATGTATCGCTACTGGAACATCGAACAGTATTTTCAGGATCAATGGAAGGTCACTTCGCGCTTGACGCTCGATTACGGCATGCGCGCCGCATGGTACCAGCCGCAGTACGACGCGGGCATGCAAGCGTCTACCTTTGTACCTTCGAAGTGGGATCCGGCTCAAGCTCCGCGGCTGTACCAGCCCGCGGTCAACCCGGCGAACAACACCCGTAGCGCGTACGATCCGGTGGCCAAGACCTATCTCACCTCGAACTACATCGGCGTGCTCATCCCGGGGAGTGGAAATACCACCAACGGCATATGCCAGGCCGGCACTTGCGTCAGCAAGTATCTGACCCAGAGCCGTGGTCTGCAATGGGGTCCCCGCTTTGGAATCGCGTGGGATGTCACCGGCAAACAGGATCTGGTGATCCGCAGCGGCGGCGGCATTTTCTATGACCGCATCCAGGGCAACCGAACTTTCGATATGTTAGCCAACCCGCCGGAAGCGTTCGCGGTTACGGCACAATACGGTTTTGCGCAACAGCTCAATCCCGCCACGGCGCTGCTTTCTCCCCCCGGAGTTTCGGCAGTAGACCCGACCGGCAAGATTCCGACCACGTACTCGTATCAATTCAGCGTGCAGAAGCGCCTGCCGATGAACATGATTCTGGATGTCGCGTACGTCGGCTCCGCGTCCCGCCATCAGCAGGACAACCGCAACCTGAACTGGAGCCCATTCGGGACCACGTTCACGGCAGCGGCGACCGATCCCACCGCCGGCACCGGATGCATCGGATGCCCAGCGGCCCTGGGAACGGGACGGCCCGTTGGCAGCAACGCCCTCCCGCAGAACTTCATGGCTCCGATGAGGGGCTACGGCAACATCAACCTGTACGAGAGTGCCGCCACCTCCAACTACAACGCACTTCAGGTGCAGTTGCAGCGGCGCGCGGCAAGGGGTCTGTTCCTGGGCGTCTCTTATACCTGGAGCAAGGCCATGGCCAACTCGCTGGCCGGCGGCACGAATGATAACTCTTTCGTCCGCCCCGATCAGTACAACAACATCGCGAACGTCGGGCCCACCGCTTTCGACCGCCGCCAGGTACTGTCGGTCAACTACGTCTACACCCTTCCCAAGTTGGAACGCGGCAACGCGTGGACCAAACTGATCACCAATGGCTGGCAGCTTTCCGGCGTCACTATGGCGCAGACCGGCGCGCCGTTTACGCCTTCCGTCAGCGTCCAGAATTCGTCCAATCAGGTGGTTACCGGGTCCTATACCGAAGGGTGGCGGCCGGTGCGCGTGGCAGGCTGCAACCCTTACACGGGTTCAGGCAATTGGAACACTTATTTGAACTCCGCATGTTTCCTTCCTGCCTCGGTGGGGAGCGTCGGGCTCGAATCCAGCATCAATTACCTCAACGCTCCGGGCGGAGTGAACTTCGACATGGCGTTCCAAAAGGAGTTTGCGGTGATCAAGGAAGGAAAGGTCCGCTTCCAGTTCCGCGCCGACGCCTTCAACGTCTTCAACCACACCATCTTCACGGGCGTCAACAGCGGACTCGCCTTTACGGCATTTCCCGCCAACAGCAGCGGCGTGATCACCGGCCCACCAACGGGATTCACCTCCACTGCCCTGGCAGTGAATGATCCCTCTCGGGGATGCAGTGGCACCAGTTGCACCCAGATCGGAGGTTTCGGCAGCCTGACGCAGTCGGGTCCTGGAGGCTTTGGGTACTTCCGAATCATGCAGTTAATGGTTCGGGTGACCTTCTAGCCAGACAAAGTAGTTTCGTAGTTCTTGAGACG
>JADGNS010000188.1 GCA_017883355.1 Candidatus Solibacter sp. | reverse complement strand
CTCAGGCTCCGGGCTTTTCGCACGATACCTTCTCGATGAATTCCAGCGCCTATGCCAGTCGCGCGGCGCAGATTTCTTCGATCGCCTCCAGTATTACGTGTCGGACCGCTCCCGCCGCACCGTCGAGCAGTGGAGCGAGCGCGAGTTGTTCGCGCGCGACGCCGGCCGGGCGATTCCCTGCATCTGCGACGCGCTGGACCCCGCCGCGGCCCAAACGCTGGACGGCCAGGCAATTGCGCTCTCCGGTCTTAGAGCTATTTTCGCAAACTACGTCCTGGATTCCCTCCCCGCGGCCATTCTTCGCAAAGGTGAAAACGGGCCCGAGCAGTTGTGCGTCCGGACTCACCTCACCGGCGACCAGCAGCGCATTCGCCAGTACACCACGTTGGATCTCGATGCTCTCCGCGCCCTGGCTGCCTCGCCGGACCCCGTGGAGCGTGCGCAGTTGATCCCCCTGATGCCGCTTTTCGAGTTCGAGCCGCAATTCCAACCCTGCCTGCCCTTGGCAGATTGGGCCAGCCAGGCCCTGAACTTCGGACAGAATCTCGACCGGATCCTGGTCAATTACGGCGCGTGCCAATGCATTGAGAGGTGCCTGGCCCTGCTGGAGACTTCCGGCTTCGTACTGATCAACGATTACGGCGCCATTCAGTTCGACCAGATCGCCGGACAGGCTTCCAGCCAGCGCTTCGGCTCGTCCACCGCCGTGGGACTGAATTTCCCTCTGATCGAGCATCACTTTACCGCGCAGCGCATCGATGTAATCCGCCCCGATGGCGACGAACATCTGCCGGTGCACCCACGGCTGATCCCCAAGCCGGGTCTCGGGCAGACCCGGCAGGCCTTCCTGGTAGCCTTCGACGGCAACCAGCGGCGCATCAACGACGCTCCGGTCGAGCGCGCCCGCAAGCACATCGAGGCCGGCCGCATGGACCAGGCCAAAGAGGAGTACGAAGCCGCGCTGCGGCTCCGCCCGCGCGACTGGCACCTGATCGGCGAAGTCGCCGAGTTCGTCATCCGGCAACTCGCCGCCTACGAAGCCGGACTCCAGCTTGCGCGGTCCGCCATCGCCCTAAACCCCTGGCACGGAGTCTGGCTCTGGAACGTGCTCGGCGATGTGCTGTTCGTCCTGGATCGTTCCACGGAAGCGCACGAGGCTTACCTCTACGCCCAGAAGATGGAGCCCGGAGATGTTCGAACCTGCCTGAACCTGGGCTATACCTACGCCCAGGCCGGCCGATACCAGGAGGCGCTGCAGGCCCTGGCCACGGGCCTTGCCAACGACCGCAACGCGCTGTTTCGCGAGCGCCTCATCGAGAAACAACAGCACATTCTGGCTCAGATCTCCGCCCGGTTCCAATCCGAGCAGGAGTGGCTGGCCCGCCGGGCCGCCCGCCTCCGTTAGTCTACCTTCCCGGCTCGAGGCAATAGAGATTCTGCTTCGAGGCTACCAGGATCTGGTTGTGCGCCGTGAGGACGGGATATGTGAGCAGGCGATCTCCCGAAAACCTGGCCAGGATTTGGGGGTCGCCGGTGTCCGGAAGCACCGCCAGGGTGTCCCCCGCCGAAACCAGCAATTTGTCATCGACAGAGATGCCTGCGCCGGCGGCCGTGGCGAGGGTCTCCCGCTCCCACAGTACTTTGCCCTCGGGCGACACAGCCAGGGCGTACGAGCTGGAAACCAGGTAAATCCGGTGGTCGTAGCCGATCACCGGCGGAGCCACGAGGCTACCGTAACGGGGGTCCAAAGCCAGGTTTATGAATCGTTTGCAATCCGGCGCAACGGCCCAAAGGGAGGTCCGGCCGCCGGATTCGACGATCAGGTATTGGCTGCCGGCCTCGTCCACGCTCATCAGCTTCGGCGTAAACTTGGCGGCGCAGGCGGACCGCACTTCCAGGTCCGTGCTGATAGAGGCCAGGGCATCCGGCACGGCGAAGCGGATGGCATCCCCCTGCACGGCTGCCAATAGCGCCGGGGAATTGACCCGCAGCGTTCCGCCGCGCGTCACGGAATTCAGCATACCCATCTCGTCCACGGCAAACGGTTTTCCGAATTCCTTGAACTCGATGGTGGATTCGGTGGCCGGCCGCGGCGTGTGCGAAAACCTCTCGATCTCCGTTCCCACCACTACGATCCTGTTACCCGAGCGGGCAATCAATGGAAACACGAACGTGGAGCCGTGGGAGATCGACGTTTGAAACATCAGGCTGGCATCGGCCAGTCGCCGGCCCTCCAGGATATCGGCCTGCACGGGAACGTAAAGCAGGCCGGGCGATGCATCGAGATATATGGCTCCCGGGCCGACGGACCCGCGGCCTGCCGCCTTCCCTTCGTTATCGAACAGCAGCCAACTGGTGGCAAAACGGACCACAATCCGATCCGCCGACCGGAGAATACTCAATGGGGATTCGTGCTGCCCCAGGGGTTTCTGCCAACGGATGCGCCAGGGGCCTTGGGGGAGCGTGGCGGGCAGCCGCGAATTCAGGCCCGGGTTGGCGAAGTGCATCGGGTAAACCTGCGCGGAGGCTGCCGCCGCGCGCGGGGGCGCAGTCCGGGGGGCGTCCTGCAACGGGACGGTCGCGAGCGGCTTCTTTTCGCCGCGATATAATCCCTCCTGATGCTCGATGACCACCATCTTAAGATCTCCTTTCCGGGCAGCGGCCGGTGGATTGCGTGCCGGTCTGGAATCGACTCCCTGCCCGCACGACAGAACCGGCGCGATCAGCAGCGTCAACAACGCCCGCAAGGGTTGGCCCCGCTCAGTACTTCGCGATGTCGGCATTGGGCAGCACCAGCCTGGCGGCGGATTTGAGGATTACGTCCTTGATTTCCCGGTCCCGTCCGATGCCCAGAAAACCGCTTCTTCCGCCCACCATCTGGGTGAAATACTGCTTGAACTGCGAGACCAGGCGGTCCTGCGCGTCCGCGTTCTTGAACCTGGTGGCGAGCGTCAGCTTGTAATCGCCATGGAATCCTTCACCAAACAGGCCGTCCCGTACGGTGACTTCGAAGTGTACGCCGTTCGCCAATCCTTCCACGGCCGCCGCGTGGGCATGATTGGCGTCCAGAAACCGAGGCGACACCTGGAGGCGGCACTTTCCGAAGTTCCAGGGTTTGGCGCCGTTGTCGGTGGTCACGTCCAGACTGCCGGTGGCATAGTACTTGGCGTTGTAGTCCAGAATGACGCTTCGGAACGCGCCGGCCAACTGTGCCTCGGTCCCCGCGGGCGTGATCAACTTCATCTTCACGATGATCATCAAGAAGCCGTCGTGCGGTCCGTCCGGCACGTAAGTCTGGGTGAAGGCGTCGGCGCCCGCCGCGTAGATGTACGCATCCATTTTCCCGCGCGACCCCAGCGTGGCGTCGATGCCTGCCTTGGCGGGCCAGTATGCATAGGTCTTCACCGGAAAATCGGGATGGCCCGGAACCTTATAGTCGTGGTACTTGTCCCACTTCACCTTGAGCGGGACATTCGTATACTTGCGCATGAACTCGGCGTTGTGCCAGTAGTGGCGGTTGCGCACCTCAACCGCTTCGTTCATGATCGACGCCGGCGCGTCCCCCGCTGCAATGTTCGCCTTGAAGATCGACGCTGCCAGATTGATCCCGGTAGTCGCTTCATCGACGAACGGATCGCCGGGGATGTTGCACAGAATGCCGGGCGTTCCCGCGGAAGCCCACTCGGCGTCCTCGCCGTACTCGTCGGGCAAGGAGGCGCCGTGGCCCAACTCGTGCGCGAAGGTGTACGAGTTCAGTTGGTACTCTTGCTCCGGTTTGTAGCCGATGGTGTCGATCTCGCCCGCGCCCTTGGGAGACATCCCGCACCGGCCGTAGGTTCCGATTTTGAGCTCGTAGTGGGCGTCGTTGGCGTTTTTCACCGGCTGGATGAAGTAGACCACTTCGCCCCAGATGGGATCGTTGGGGTCCTGCGGCCGCAACTCCGTGCGGCTGCCGTTCACCACGTCCTCACCGTTGAAGCGGTTGATCAGGTTGCGCGAGGATTGTTCGATCCATTGCTCCTTGGTAAGCTTGGCCACGTCGGCTTTGGAGTCGTCGAGGTACCATTCCAGCCGGGTGTTACTGTCCTTGAAGGGTCCCTTCACAGCTCTAAACCACTGCACGTTCGTCTTGCGCCACAGCAATTTTTCTCCCTTTTTTACAGGGTACTGGCGGGCGGAGACGCGGAAATAGTACTTCGATCCAGCGGGCGGGGCGAGGTCGAAAGTCGGATCGGTGATTCCTTTCGCGTCCAGTTTGCCCGCGCTTACCGTCGGGTCTGGGCCGTGTTCCAAAAAGCCGCAGGCGTCCGCGGACTGCGTCCATTGAACGGTGGCGGAGTTGGCCGTGATCGAGGTGACCATGATGTCCGCGATGTCCGGGCTGCCGGGATCGTTCCTCACTTCCACCGCCGTGGGCAAAGTGGCAATCAGGTAGGCGCCTGAGTAGCCGGTGGTGTTGGTGTCCGCGTCAACCGCTTTGAGGCGGAACTGATATTCCGTACCGGGCGTCAGCCCGTCGTCGGTGGGTTGGTGATCGGTGACCAGCGGGTCGTCGTCGTAATCTCCCAAGCCGTTTTTGCCGGGCACGTCTTCTGCGCCGCTGGTGGCTTGGCGGTCAGTGTCCCAAAATCGAGTGATTTCCGTGTCGGTGGCGTCGTAAGAGACGTTGGAGATGACGGGCGGGCTCAGCCAATTGTGGTTGAACCGGAAATACTGCATGTTCACGGCGAGCTCTTTGTCGCCGTCGTGGTCGCAGCAGCGCATCAGGGCCATGTCGAAGCGGCCGATGTGCGAGAGCGAGAAGCCCTTGGGGTCGTACTGCTTCCAGCGGGCATTGTAATCCTGGCCGTAGTAAGGCTGAAGCGCGAAGTAGTTCTTGTTCACGGCCGGGGGCAGCGCGGGCACTTCCGTTCCAATGGGCACGCCGCCCGCGGCGGGATCGAACCAAAGCGCGGCGGCGCGCGCGCCGTACACCTGATTGCCGCCCTGCCCGGTAGTCCGTTGGTCGAAGGTATCGTGGAGGCCGCCCTTCGCCACCACCAGGCGCACCCAGTTGGGGTAGTCGGTGACGTAGTTGTACTGGCCGGTTTGCCCGCCGTACTCGCTGTAGAACGATTGGTTGTTTCCCGAATCGGGCCGGTGCAGGCCGATCGCCGTCGTTTTGCCCGCGTTCGCCACGGGCTTGAAGCGGTGGCAGAAGACGGCGATCTTATCGTCCTTCGCCAGCGCCACCTCGGCGCCGGCCGCGTCCGTCAAGACGATATCGTCCAGCGAAAAGACCAGCGCGTTGGCGAGATTGCCGCGGCTTTTCTGAACGATCCCGTCCGTCAGATCCGCATAGAACTTGCCTGCCTCCTTCCCTCCGTCGGGATAGCGAGTGTAGTAACCGGCGGTCTTCCAGACCCGCGGCAGATCGTACAGCTTCAGACGGTCGGCGCTCGGAGCCAGCCGCGCGGCATCCGCCACGGGGTCGAGAATCTCGATTTTCCGCATGTTGGCCTGTATGGAGGAGGAGAACGTGTTCGCCTCGGTCGCGAACTGCAACGAGCACTTTGCCACCGGACGTTCCAATTCATCGCCCTGGGCGTCCTTTTGCCGGATCCAGGGCACACAATGTACCGTTTTGTCCCGGTCATACGGCCGGATGAGCCAATGCCCCGTGCCATCGCGGTTGCCGTCGTAATAACCCTCCACGGGAACGGCTGGAATGGACACCCGCTTGTGATCGTGATTGGAGTGGCCGTAGTAGCGTTCGAAGTACTCAAAGCGGACAAACTGCCAGTGTGGGTCGAGCGTCATCACCAGCGGAGCGTTCTTCTCGCCGATCCGCCGCACCCACTTCCTCCCCTGGCTCTTGTAAACGTAGAACTTGGCTTCCTTCTTGACGTAAGCCGGCTCGCCGCTCACGAACTTTACCGGTGCGCCAAGATCCCAAATCGACTCCATCAGGCTGAAGGTGTCGGGAGGGCAAAAGTACTTGTGGCCGGCGAGCGCGAGATCCTTCGCGTCCGCCGCATCCTTTAATTCGCTGCTCGTGCCCGTGCCGTCGCCATTGGAGATCAGGACCTGCCCGTCGCCGAACTTCAGCGTGAACCAGTCGTATTTCCGGTCCAGCTCAAACTCCAGTTTGCCGTCCTGCGTGGTCTTGAGGCTCGCCACTTCCGTGGCGTCGTTGTATACCTTGACCGGCAAATCCGGCGGGAAAGTGATTTCGCGATTCTCCGGGTCCTTGAACTTGAGTTGCAGGTAGACCCATAACGGGTGGCGCGTGTAGAGATCGACGTGCTCCCGCCTGCCCGCCGACAAGGTGACGGTCTCCGCCTTATTGGGAAGGGGGGCGGTGGAGTCCTTGGCGGTGAGCACCCAGTCCGCTTCCTTGGCGATGTCGTAGACGGTGGCGGTCACGCCATAGGTCTTCGTCTCGCTGCCTTGGAATTTCGTCGACGGTGATTTCTTGCTCATCATCTTGAGCGATTTGCTACTGACCGCCGCGGCGAGCGCTCCGTCCTCGGCCAGTTTGTGGAGTTTGACATCGAAGTTGGGACCGGGCCAGAACTTCTCCTGGCTGTGGACCCTGACCGTGAGGATCCATTCGCACGGCATAGTCGTCGCGCCGGCGGTCTGGCTGCCGGCTGGCGTGTTCTGGTTCGCATTGCT
Organism: Candidatus Solibacter sp.; assembly: GCA_017883355.1. Taxonomy (GTDB): domain Bacteria; phylum Acidobacteriota; class Terriglobia; order Bryobacterales; family Bryobacteraceae; genus Solibacter. The sequence continues at coordinate 1,043 of JADGNS010000188.1, read as the reverse complement.
GAGACTGCCGCCTGTTCCTGGAGGCTGCGGGAGCGGCGGTGGACCCTTGGGCAGCGGCGGCGGAGTCGTGCTCACGCTTCGTCCAACGCTCCTTCCTCACGCAACATCCCGGTCTCCGTCAGCAGATCCATCTTCGTGCAGGGCTCGTACCCCTCGTGATCGAGAATCTCACGAACCCAGTCCTGCTGCTCCACTTCGTACCCAAACACCACTACAAGATTGAGAAAACGAAGAATATCGAATTCGGACTCAAACCCGATGGTCCGCGCGCGATCGACGCCATATCGCACGAAAGCAGCCACGCCATCCTGGCCCAGGGATTCGCACTGCGTGGGGAAGGATTTCCGGAGGTGAGCACAGGCCCGCCGCTCGAATTCCTGCAATCGCTGCGCTTCGATGGCCCGCATTTGCTCGTTCCGGATGACCAGCATCCTGAAGAGTGTATCATGAACCGCAATACTCGAATCGGTACGCAGTACCCCCGGGCCTGGACTGGTGAGGGCCAGTCGTCGTTTTCCGAACTCACGCGATCGTTACGGCACCTGGCGGCGTTTGGGCTTGGGAACTCCGGTATCTTTACTCGTGAACGGGAACACCGGGACGGGCGGGTGCTGGCCCAAGCCGCATTCCACGTGGACCGCCTGCACCGCCTTTTCCAAGCCGTCGCGGCGCACTACCACTGCGATGGTGAGTTCGCTGGCACCTTGCGCGCTGGCGATGATGTTCCCATGGCCGCGCGAAATGGCGGTAAAGATGAGTCCGGCCAGGCCTGGTTCGGGCCCACATCGTAGAGATGGCAGACGTCGGGATGGTTCAGCGCGGCGACGGCGCACGCTTCCCGCTCGAACCGTTGGCTGAAGGCTGCCTTTGCCACCTTCAACGCCCCCGTGCGCTCCAGCCGCTCTCAAGCCTGGATCACGCCGTGCGTCTACCTCGGAACCAAGGCCACTGGCCGTGAAACGCTAGGACTTATCGGAAGTGCCGCTGCTGAGGAGTCGCGGGAGATGCGAGATGTTGCGGCGGCACTTTCGATAAGTCGGTTT